>JBGTKN010000259.1:0-3304 GCA_041744615.1 Hyphomonas sp.
TTTGCGGCGGTCAGGGCCAGGCCGCGCAGCGGCTTGAGCAAGGCATTGTCATTGGAGAAGGCGCGGTCGATCAGGTCCATCGCCATCGCGGTTGCCGCCGAATCGAAGCGCCGCCAATCCTGATACTGCGCCAGCACCGTATCGCTGCCGGGATCAAGCCCGGTCTCGCGCGCTTCCGTCATCACATCGACCAGCGCCCCGACATCCTTGAAGCCGAGGTTCAGCCCTTGCCCGGCCAGTGGATTGATCCGCCGCGCCGCGTCACCCAGCAGCGCCGTGCGCGAGCCCACCATCTTTTCAGAAATCTGCATCACCAAAGGATAGGAGAGCGGCGGGCCCTCCAGCCGCATCTCGCCCGCAAAGCCGGCGAAGCGCGCATTCAGTTCAGCCTCGATCGCCGCCGCCGGCAATTTCGCCAGTGTCTCGGCGGCCCCGGACTTCATGTACCAGGCAAGGTTCGCCCGGTCGCCCGGCAGCGGCAAGGTGGCGAACGGACCTTCCGGCGTGAAGAGCTGGCGCGCAATCCCGTGATGCGGACGGCTCAGGCTCACATCCGCCGCGAAGACAGATTTGTCATAGCCCCGTCCTTCGGTCCGCAGGCCAAGCGATTGGCGGACCGCCGAGTGGATCCCGTCGCTCGCTGCCACCAGTCCGGCCCGGAGCGTGCGTCCTTCGTCCAGCCTGATCTCCGCCCCCGCCGGCCCGGTAGTCATGCCCGAAAACCGGGCACCGCGCAGCCAGGTCAGGCCCGGTGTCTTTTCCGCGCACCGGTCCAGCGCGGCCTGCAGCGCCCCCGCAGGCACCATCTGGCCCAGCGGTTCACCGGCGGCGTCGGGGTCAAGATCGCCGGAGGAGAAGGCCGCATGCGGCGCACCGAACAAATGGCTGCCGCCATCCTCGGCATCGAGGCCGTTGAGGGGGGTGATATGATCCGCCAGCTCCGCGCCGATGCCCGTCGCCTTGAGCAGGCGCCAGCTGCCGCGCACCACGGCGAAGGTCCGCGTATCTGCTGCATTTGCGCCAGTTGCGGGCCGGCCGTCGATCAGCGTCACCGCAAATCCGGCCTGCGCCGCCAGGATTGCCAGCGACGTGCCGACAGGACCGGCGCCGACGACGGCAAGGTCGGCAGGGGGAGGGGAAGCAGGGCGGGTTGCAGTCATGTGAAAGAGGTAGCGATGCTGCAGTGCGGCGTCCAGCGGTGGCACCGAATTGGGCGTTTGGCCGCAAGCCTGCACAAGCTTTAACCAACCGGCCCCCGAATCCGGTCTGCCCTACGACTGCCGTGCGACTTTTCCGGGCAGCCGAAATCATATCGGCTCCGGGAGAGCGCGGGGGGTCCCGAGCTCTGCAGGACCGAAACAGAGGAGGGGCCTATGGGCCGATTGACTGGACGTTTGATCCGCGGGGCTATGCTGGCTCCGCTATCGTTGCTCACAGCGGGGTTGGTGTGGGCACAGGAAGAGGCGCCTTTGAGCCTTGAAGAGCGCCTTGCTGCGCTCGAGACGGTCACTTCGGTGCCGGCCTATGTCGACAACAGCTACTTATTCCTGATCTGCGGCCTGATCGTCATGTTCATGGCGGCCGGGTTCTGCATGCTCGAGGCCGGGCTCGTGCGGTCCAAGAACGCCGCGATGCAGTCGATGAAGAACGTGCTGCTGTTCTCGGTGGCCGGCCTGATGTTCTGGCTCACCGGTTACAACCTCGCCTATCCGGGCGATGCCACGATGCTCCAAGGCCTTCTGCCCACCAATCTCGCGATCTGGGAGCCGGGCTCGCTCGAGGAAGACAATGGCGGTTACGCCTCCAGTTCCGACTGGTTCTTCCAGATGGTCTTTGTCGCCACGGCCGCCTCGATCGTCTCGGGCACCGTCGCCGAACGCGTGAAGCTCATTCCCTTTCTGCTGTTCACGGTCGTGCTGACCGCGGTGATCTATCCGGTCGTCGTGTCCTGGGAGTGGGGCGGCGGGTATCTCGACACCGTCCACGGCTTCTCGGACTTTGCCGGTTCGACCCTCGTCCACTCGGTCGGCGGCTGGGCTGCGGTTGCCGGTGCTATCATCATCGGGCCGCGCCTCGGAAAATATTCCGGCAAGACGGTCAATCCGATGCCTGGTTCCAACATCCCGCTCGCGGCGCTCGGCACGCTGATCCTCTGGCTCGGCTGGTTCGGATTCAACGGCGCCTCGCAGCTTGCGGCAGGCACCATCACCGACATCAACTCCGTCTCGAAGATCTTCGCCAACACCAACATGGCAGCGGTTGGCGGCTGCCTCGCGGCGGCCATCACCACGGCGATCCTTTACAAGGGCAAGATCGACGCGACGATGGTCTTCAACGGCGTCATCGGCGGTCTCGTCTCGATCACCGCTGAGCCGCTCGCCCCGTCGATGGGTCAGTCGGTCCTGATCGGCGCCATTGGCGGCGTGCTCGTCGTGCTCAGCGTTCCGCTGCTCGACAAGCTCAAGATCGACGACGTCGTCGGCGCCATCCCGGCTCACCTTGTCTGCGGCATCTGGGGAACGATGATCGTCCCCTTCACCAATAGCGGGGCCACCTATCTCGGCCAGGGCGTCGGTGTCGTACTGACCGCCGTCTTTGTCCTGGTCGCTTCGTCGATTGTCTGGTTCGCGCTCAAGTTCACGCTCGGTGTGCGGGCGAGCGAGGAAGAGGAACTGTCGGGCATGGACCGCAGTGAAGTCGGCCTCGAAGCCTATCCGGAGTTCTCCAGCCGCTAGTCAGCCGCTGCGAACCACGATCCGGACGCCCTGGCGGAGAAATCCGCCGGGGCGTTCTTCATTTGCCGCCCGGATGCTGTCTGAAACTTAACCAAGCCGGATTCCTGCAGAATCAGGCTGTCCGGGCCAGAAACCTGAGAATTCCACAGGTCGCGTTTGCGGCATGTTAAGCCTAACCGGCGAAACCTAACGCTCCGTCCCCGCCACTATCGGAGCACCCGCCTCATGAAAGACACTGCTATCCGGGACGAAGAACTGCGCACGGTGAGCGATCCGGTCTGGCGGATACTCACCGGCGCCGCTGCCTTTGGGGCAGGGGTCTTCGTCTGCGGCAGTGTCGGCTCCTATGTGCCTTCCGACCCGAGCTGGAACGCTGCCACGGGCGCGAGCGTGCAGAATCTGTTCGGCAATACCGGCGCGATGTTCGCCGATCTCGCGCGTCAGGTCTTCGGCTGGTCCGGGTGGATCGCCGGTCTCGCGCTGATGATCGGCGGCGCGATGCGGGCCGTGCTCGTCGGCAAACCGCGCATCCGACGCTGGATGTACGGCGCCGTTGCGGTGCCACTGTC
>JBGTKN010000260.1:0-5111 GCA_041744615.1 Hyphomonas sp.
TTCGTCTCCGATCTCGAACACGGCGGGCTGACGCTCGACAAGCTCTCTGAAAGCGCACTCTTCGGCGGCGATATCCGTGTCATCGATGCCGGCAATGGCGGACGTTTCGCGCTCGCCGGAAGTCTTGAACATATCAGCGACGAAGACTGGCGCGCCGCTTTCGTGAACATCGCCGCCGACCAGCACGCCTACTGGCAGACCGGGCACGCCTCCTTCCTTGTGACGCTCTTCACCATCGACAGGGGCCCCGATGCCTACTCCATCGGCGGCACGGGGCTCGGCGACGCTTTCTCTCTCTTCGTAACCCCGAACATGCGCCTCGACACCGCCCTGCCCATCGTCGCGCACGAGATGATGCACAGCTGGGTCCCTGCCCGCATCGGGCGCATGCCGGAGGTCGCCGAAGCCGCTGATTACTGGCTGTCCGAAGGCTTCACCAACTGGACCACCTGGCGCACACTGGTGCGCGGCGGTCAGTGGACGCCGCGGGACTTCGCCGCCGCGTTCAACAAGTCCCTGCACGGCTACGACACGTCTCCCGTCAGGAATGCCTCCGCTTCGGAAGCGGCCGAAGGCTTCTGGGCTCGCCGCGACTATCAGGACCTGCCTTATGACAAGGGCATGCTGGTCGCCGCCTGGATTGACCGGGAAGTCCGCCTGCGGACGAATGATGCCATGGATCTCGACGATATTCTGCTGGGCATGCAGTCTGCCGCGGCCGCCGCCCCCGAGGCTCTGGCAACCGATCTGCTCTTCGCCTCGCTTCAGGCCCGGACCGGTTGGGACGCGCGCGCCGAAATCGAAGCGCAGACCCTCGCGGGCGATACCGTAGCGCTGCCCGCCGACCTCTATGCCCCGTGCGGTGTCCTCGCACCGGTCGACACGTTCGTATGGGAACGCGGCTTCGATTTCGGCGCCACGTCGGCAGCAGGCTGGATCATCCAGGGCGTCCGCCCCGGCACCCGAGCGCATGCCGCCGGATTGCGCAATGGCATGCAGCTCACCAGCTGGTCCGAGACGTCTTCGGATTTCCAGGCGCCCACCGAGAAAACCGCACAGGTCAGTCTGGCTGGCGAGACCGTCTCTCTGTCCTGGCTCCCCGCCGCGCGCGAGACGAGGCCGGTGCGCCAGCTCACCCTCGCCGAGGAGATGAGCCCGCAGATCGCCGAGGACTGCCGGAAGCGCCTTGCGGGTCTCTAGGTTGCCGCCTTCGGCTTCATCCCCATCGCGGATTTCACCATGCCCATCAGGTCGCCGATTCCTGCGCCGTGCACCGCTCCCGCGCGGTAGACCTTTGTCGCGCCCCAGACGATCAGCGCAGTGGTCAGGGCCATGATGCCCATCTGCGCGAGGATTTCCCACAGAGGCGGGTCCTGCGGAATACGCAGGATCAGCAGGAAGGGCGTGAACAGTGGCACCCAGCTCGCATAATCGATCACCGGCGAGCCCGGATCCTGAAAGGCGATGAAAATCGCGAACATCGGAAGCATCAGCAGGATCATCATCGGACTGAGCAACGTCTGCGCTTCCTGAATCGTGTCGCACAGTGAACCGAGCGCCATGAAGATCGCGCCGTAGAGCACATAGCCGAGGATGAAACTCACCATCGCCGGAATGATCAGCCCGGGATTGGTCACCGCCGCAAGGAATGGCTGGATCATCTCCATCAGCGCTGGCGACTGGCTCGCCGCAATCGCTGACCCGGCGCCGGCGAACAGGCCCCAGGACAGCATCATCGTCGAGGTCACCGCGAACACAGCGAGCAGTTTGCCGGCGAGCAGTTCGGGAAGCTTGACGGAGGTGAGCAGCGTGTCGAAAATCTTGTTCGAGCGTTCCTCGATCGTGCCCATCAACAGGTACTGGATGATCGAGAATACCATCAACCAGAGGAAATAGGCCAGCGCGCCTGCCACGATGGCTGGCGCCTTGTCGGCCATCGTCACTTCGGACCCGCCGGTCTCCGGCTGCGCCTCGGTCCGAAGCCGGAACGCCGTCACCGGCATTGCCGTCTCGTCCACCCGCCTGAGGAAATCCGAGCTGAGTCCCGCCGCCATCAGCGCATCACGCCGGCTGAGGTCACGCATCGCGGTCTCGGCTGCGTAACGCAGGGCCGAGACATTGACGTCCGTGCTCCAGTACTGGAGCGCCCCGCCTTCTTCGGTCAGCAGGAAGGCCGCAAACAGCGGCTTGTCGCCGTCCGGGCCGGCCACCAGTTTTTCGCCGGTCAGGTACGGGCGCAGGTCTTCAATCGTGCGCGCCGGTGGCTCGACCTCGATGAACTTGCGCGGCGCAGCGGCAGCGGCCTGCGCCTCGGTCATGTCGACATCCATGCCGCTCGCCATAGCGGCGGCGTCCTTGGCGAGACGTTCCTCGCTGCGGCGAAACTCCATCTCGATGGCAGACGCCACCGCGCCCGATGGCTCGATTACGGCGTAATAGCGCACCGGCGAGGACGAGGCTGCAAACATGCCGAAACCGATACCGATGATCAGGAAGATCGGCACCGCCGCAAGGCTGAGCCAGAACCCCCAGGCTTTGACATAGCCAAGGAAATCGCGCCGGAAGATCAGGTAGATGTTGCGCATCAGGCGGCCTCCACCACTTCGGCGGCCGTCGGCACATCCAGCGCCGCCGCCTCCGCTTCGCCAACCAGCGAGACGAACACATCCCTCAGCCGCGCCTCTTCCGGCTGGAAGCCGACAATCGGTGCGCCGGTTTCGAGCGCCGCCCGCAGTACGTCCTGCGCGCCGAGGCCTTTCGGCAGGCCCACACGCCAGGAATCACCCGGCCCCTTGTCGGCCGCGCGGTGGGCTTCGAAACCCTTGGGCGCCAGTGCGGCGGCGAGGTCAAAGCCGTGCTCCACCGCCATCCGAGCGCCGCGCCCGAGCGTCGCATAGGCGGCGTCCAGTGAGCCATCGAACACTTTGCGCCCGCGCGCCAGCATCACGATCCGGTCACAGAGGCGTTCGGCATGTTCCATCACATGGGTGGAAAAGAGGATCGTGGCGCCGCGCGCATGTTCGGCGCGGATAAGGTCTTCCAGCGTCTGCTGGTTCATCGGATCGAGACCCGAGAAAGGCTCATCCAGAATCAGGAAATCGGGGCGGTGTGCCAGCGTCGAGAGAATCTGGACCTTTTGCGCCATGCCCTTGGACAGTTTGGAAATTCGCGACGCCTTAAATGCGCCGAGCCCTGTCGTCTCGAGCAGTTCGTGCGCCCGCGCCTTCGCGTCCGTCGCGCTCATCCCCTTGAGGCGCGCAAAATAGGTGATCGTATCGCGCGCCGTCATCTTCTTGTAGAGACCGCGCTCTTCCGGGAGGAACCCGACCCGGCGCAGGTTGCGGATGTCCGGCGCCGCGCCGAACAGTGAGACTGAGCCCTCATCCGGCGCCATCACCCCGAGCGCCATGCGCAGACTGGTCGATTTGCCCGCGCCATTGGGACCCAGGAATCCGATAATCTGGCCTTCCGGGACATCAAAAGAGAGATTGTTTACAGCCGTAAAGCCGCCAAATCTCTTCGTCGCGCCGGACATCACGAGCGGGGCATCGCCCATGGGCGGTCTCCTTCAGCAGCTTGTACCCAGACTTTAGCGTAAGTCGATAAAGTTCAAGGTGTATGCTGCGCGAAGGCTTAGAGCGGCGTTAAACACGTCGGCAAGAATGTCAGAGGACGGCGCCGAACAGCCAGATCATTGCCTGCACGATCAGGGCAAGGACGATCATCACGACCACAGTCGCCATCCAGCGGCCCCCGAGGTTCAGGAACACGCCCGCAGCAAAACCCAAAATTGCCATCAGACCGAGCGAGATCGCCCAATTCATGCCGATGGCGAGGGCCAACGTCGCGTGGCCGACCATCAGGATGGTGATCATTCCGCCCCAGACGCTACCGGTGATGAAGCCGTTCCAGGTCGCCTTCTGGTCGCGAATGTCCATCTCGCCGCGGTGATACTCGTGGGTGGCCATGGTCTGCCCTCTTTATCCGGTGGTCTTACCTGCCCGGCCTTGTAACGGGCGTCTGGCCTGCCATCAAGCGCGGCAAAGCGACCCTGACGCCGGCGGTTCAGTTGACCGGATGGCGCAGCTTGCGCTTCGGCGGCTTCGGCGCAAACGGCGCGGGCAGCGGCAAGGCCGGCACGCCCTCTTCCTTCAGCGCCTCTCGCTCCTCCGGTGTCGTCTCGCCCCAGATCGGGCGGTCATCGGTCTCGCCATAATACATGGCGCGGGCCTCCTCGGCGAAATCGCCGCCGACATAGTCGAAATTCTCGGACACGTGCTGGCGCGCCTTTTCTGCAAATTCCGCCATCAGCTTCTCCGGATCCGGCTGCGCCACCCTGCCCCTGGTGGTCTTCACCGCCGGCGCCATGATCTGCTTGGTCACCGCACGGCTATCGCAACCGGGACAGGCGACCAGGCGGCGTTTCGCCTGCGCGTCATAGGCGTCCGACGAGGCAAACCAGGCTTCGAAGCCGTGGTCACAGTCGTTGCAGATGAGCGCGTAGCGGATCATCGCTGCCCTCTCACGCGCTGGCCAGCAGCGGGTCGAGCCTGCCCGCCCGGTCCATCGCCATCATGTCGTCGCAGCCGCCGATATGCGTGTCGCCCACGAAAATCTGCGGAAACGTTTTTCCGCCGCCAGACCGCTGCACCATCTCCTCGCGCAGTGCGGCGTCCATGCCGGCATCGATCTCCTTGAAATCCGCCTTCTTGTCCTTCAGCAGCGCCACCGCGCGCGAACAATAGGGGCAGAACTGACGCGTATAGATCGTGACCTTGGCCATCGGGCATTCCTCTCGAAGCGGCAGAGGCATTCTGCCTGTACGAGTTAATTATATGGTTACGTCCGTTTCCCGGACAACGCGCGCCAGCACAAGCACGTCAACCTGCCGCGCCCCCGCCCGTTTCAGCCACCCGTGCACGCCGCCAGCGTTACCCCGGTCGTCCGCACATCGTCCCACAGCAGTACCCCCCTGCCGGCAATTGCTGCCATCCGGTTCTTTCTCACCTTGAACGCTCCAGTAACATTGCGCCGCGCGGGCCCGGTCCCAGCGCGGCGGACGCGCCAGTCACACCCCGCACCGGGTCTGGTCCCCGGCCCGGTAGTCCAGC
>JBGTKN010000261.1:0-5961 GCA_041744615.1 Hyphomonas sp.
CACGGCCCTGAAAGCGCTCGTCGCGGCCATCGCGGCGCGTTACGGTCTGCCGCCGGATGCGCTGGTCACGCATGCGGCGTTGGACGACCGGATGCAGCCCGATTGCGGCGGCGTGCCCCTCCGGCGTAATCTCGATCCGGGGCCGCTGTTTCCGCTGGAAGATGTGCGCGCGGCGATCAGCGCGCGGTGAGCAGTAGCTCCTCTGCACCGGTTTGCCAGCGCGGAAACTTCGTCATGATTGCCGCGAAGCGCGGACTCGCAATGTGGCCGGCGAGCCAGGTTTGCAGGCTGGCGGGCGCGTGCGCGCTCCAGAATGTTTCGTCGGTGGCGGCGAACTGGCGGACGAAGGGAAAGAGCGCGATGTCGGCGAGCGTCGGCGCGGGCCCCATGAGCTGGCCGCCACTTGCCTCGAGCCGGGCGGCGAGACCCGAGAGGATCTCCATCGCGGCGTCTCGGTGGGCGGCGCTGTCTGTCTTGTGGCGATCCGCATACTTGTAGCGGTCGAGCGCGTGTTTGAAGGGCGCGTCATTCTGGGCGATGAGGCGGGTTGTTTCGGCAGCGTCGGCGTTGAGCCAGCCTTCGGGGTCATTCCGGGAGAGGGCCCAGTGCATGATGTCGAGGCTCTCGTCGAACACGTCGCCATCAGTCCGTACAAGGACGGGGACGGTGCCCTTCGGACTGGCGGCGAGCATTTCGGGCGGCTTGTCGCGCAAAGCAACTTCGCGGACGCGTACCGGCAGGCCGGAGGCCGCGAGGGCCATGCGGGCGCGCATGGCATAGGGGCAGCGGCGGAAGGAATAGAGAATCGTCACGGATCGCGGGACGCGGGCGCCATGTGTTTCTCGCCGCGGGCCCTGGCGAGGTCGATCTGGCGCTGGCGTTCGGCGAAGCGGTCGCGCTGGTCGTCCGTCATCTCGCCGATGCAGGCGGCGCATGAGATACCTTCCACATAGTTCTCGTGCTGACGGCCCTCCGGCGACACAGGGCGGCCGCAGGCGCGGCAGAGGACGTGCTCGCCGGGCGTGAGATCGTGGCGGACCGAGACGCGGTCGTCGAAAACGTAGCATTCGCCGCGCCATCTCGTTTCGGGCTCGGGCACGGTTTCGAGGTATCTGAGGATGCCGCCCTGAAGGTGGAAGACATCTTCGAGGCCTTCGGCTTTCACGAAGCTGGTCGCTTTTTCGCAGCGGATGCCGCCGGTGCAGAACATGGCGATCTTCGGTTTGCGGCCTTCACGCTCAAGGTGGGCGCGGAAACTCCGGAACCACGCCGGAAAATCACGGAAGCTTTCCGTCTGCGGATCAATCGCGCCTTCGAACGTGCCCAGGGCGGTTTCGTAATCGTTGCGCGTGTCGATCAGGACTGTGTCCGGATCGGTGATCAGCGCGTTCCAGTCTTCCGGCTTCACATAGGTGCCGACGAGGCTGTTCGGGTCGGTGCCGGGCACACCCAAGGTGACGATCTCGCGCTTCAGGCGGACCTTTAGGCGGGCGAAGGGCATTTCGGCCGCTTGGGAGAACTTGGCTTCGAGGCTTTTCGCGCCGGGCAGATTTCGCAGCTCGGCGAGGGCGGTCTCGATGGCTTCGGGCGAGCCGGCGATGGTGCCGTTGAGGCCTTCTTCGGCGAGCAGGAGCGTGCCTTTTATGCCAAGGGCGCAGAATTTCCGGGCCAGGAACTGGCGCCGCTCCTGATAATCCGGGAAGCGGAAGAACTTGTAGAAGGCGGCGATGTGAACGGTCATTGCGCGCCTTATGGCAGACCGCGCGCCCGCCGAAAATACTTTACGGCATCTCCGTCAGGCTCAGGTTGTTGCCGTCCGGATCACTGAACCAGCAGACCTTCACCGCGCCGCCCGGAGCCGTCCATAAACCGTCCACATCCTGTCCAAAGCCCGTGTAGACCAGAAACTCGACGCCCCGGGCCTTCAGGGCGGCCATTTCGGCGCGTATATCCGGCACGGCCCAGCCGAGCACAGTGTGGGCGCCGGCGGTCCAGCCACCGACGGTGGTGAGGCGCAAGGTGGTGCCCGCGAGATCGAACACGGCGGCGAAGTCGTCGGTCGAGACATGGGTCAGGCCAAGCACGTCGCGGTACCAGGCGGAGGCGCGCTTGTGGTCAGGCGTCAGGACGAAGGCGATGGCTTTGGCGGTGGTGAGCATAGGAATGTGTCCCCGGGATCGAGGCGGCAGCATAGCAGAATTTCGAGGCGGCCATAAGCGGGCGCGCTAGCCGGTGTAGGGGGCGAGGGCGAAGAGCTGGCGGCGCAGATAGGCGCCGGCATAGGTCAGCTCCCGGTGGACGTGCGCGGCGATGCCGGCGAAGCGCTCCGGCGCCGTGGCCGCGAGCAGGGGATTCGGTATCCTGATCCGCATTTCGCAAGCAATTGAGGAGCTTCCAGATGCACACCCTTCAATCTCACCCCGCCAAAACACGCGGCAATTTGAACGTTACGGTTTCGTCGGCCGTCTTCACGGTTTCCAGCGTTACGTCGAAGCGGGTGCGGCAGGCGTCGATGACGCCCTGGACGAGGTCTTCGGGGGCGCTTGCGCCGGCGGTTAGGCCGAGCACCGAAACTCCGTGGAACCAGGTCCAGTCGATGTCGTCGGCGCTGGCGATGAGCTTCGCGTCGGCGGCGCCGGCGCGCAGGGCGACTTCGACGAGGCGGACAGAGTTTGAACTCGTCCGTGCACCGATCACCAGCACGAGTCCGGCGCCGGGGGCGAGGACCTTGACGGCTTCCTGGCGGTTGGTGGTGGCGTAGCAGATGTCTTCCTTGTGCGGCGCCCCGATGCCGGGAAAGCGGGCCTGCAGGGCGGCGACGATTTCGGCGGTGTCGTCCACGCTGAGGGTGGTCTGGGTGAGGAAGGCGAGGTTGGCGGGGTTTTTCGGGGCGTAGGTGGCCACATCGTCCACGGTCTCGATCAGGGTGACCGAGCCTTCGGGGAGCTGGCCCATCGTGCCGATCACTTCGGGGTGGCCGGCATGGCCGATGAGGACGATCTCGCGCTGGTTCTGGAAGTGGCGCTCAGCCTCGATATGGACCTTGGAGACGAGGGGGCAGGTGGCGTCGAGGTAGATCATGTTGCGGCGGCTCGCCTCGGCGGGGACCGATTTGGGGACGCCGTGGGCCGAGAAGATGACCGGGCGGTCATCCGGGCAGTCGTCCAGTTCCTCGACGAAGACTGCGCCGAGGGCTTCTAGCCGCTCGACCACGTGGCGGTTGTGGACGATCTCGTGGCGGACATAGACCGGGGCTCCCCATTTCAACAGGGATTCCTCGACGATCAGGATGGCGCGGTCGACGCCCGCGCAGAAGCCCCGGGGGGCCGCGAGGCGGAGGGTGAGGGGGCGTTGGACCGTCATTTGGGCTCGAATTCTCCTGCGCCTGACAAGTTGCGTGCCGGCGCGATGGCCTTTAACACGCATAGGCTATCAGATGGACCGGCCTTTACATAAGGCCAAGTTGGACACGCCGCCGCATGTTGAAGTTTGCCCCTGTTCTACTGGCCCTGGTTCTGTCGGGCTGCGGTACGACCCGTATCTTCGACCAGCTCGACACGACGCCGAATTCCGGCCCGTGCCCGGTGGTCGGCTCGATCCATGATGTCTCGCGGTATGTGAAGTTCGCCGATGGCGACAGCAAGCTCTACTCGAACATCGCCTATACGGGCGAGATCACCGATGTGCGCCTGTATTGCCGCTATATCAACAATGACCCGCTGGTGGCCGAGGTCGAGATCGACTTTGCCTTCGGCAAGGGGCCGATGGCGACTGCGAATTCCGCCGGTTACCCCTTCTTCGTGGCCGTCACCCGCCGCAACGGCAAGGTGCTGGCGAAGGAATACTTCACCACCGAGGCCGATTTCGGCCGGCGCACGGTGGACGGCAAGACCGAGCTGATCAGCCGGGTAACAATTCCCCGGGCGGACGAGTCGATCTCGGGCGTCAACTTTGAAGTCGTGGTCGGCTTCGACCTGACGGCGGAACAGCTCGAATTCAACCGCGGCGGCAACCGGTTCCGCCTGGACGCAGGCAACTAGTCCCATGGCGAGCCTGGCGAAGGCGCTGTCGGCCGCCGCAGGCGCCGCGTTCGAAGCTATGGGGCTTGAAGCGCGGCTGGGCGAAGTGCGCCGGAGCGACAAGCCGGAGCTTGCGGATTTCCAGTGCAACGGCGCGATGGCGGCGGCGAAGGCGGCCGGGCGAAACCCGCGCGAAATTGCCGTAGAGATTGCGGGCGCGCTGAAGGCGCATCCGCTGGTGTTGTCCGCTGAGGTGGCGGGGCCGGGGTTCATCAATCTGCGGGTCTCGGATGCGGCCTTGTCGGCGCTGGCGAAAGCGGTGCGCGGCGATGCGATGGCGGGCGGCGAGTTGGCGCCGGACCGGCAGGTCACTGTGATCGACTTTGGCGGGGCGAACGTGGCCAAGCCCATGCATGTCGGGCACCTGCGCTCGGCGGTGATCGGGGATACGCTGCAGCGGCTGCTGCGGTTTCTCGGCGATACGGTGATCTCGGACGTGCATCTCGGCGACTGGGGGCTGCAGATGGGCCACCTCGTGACTGAGCTCGAGGACGAGCAGCCGGGGCTCGTGTACTTCGATGCCGGCTTTACCGGGCCTTACCCGAAAGAGTCCCCGGTCACGATAGAGGATCTCGGGCGGCTCTATCCGCAGGCGAGCAACAAGGCGAAGGCGGACGAGGCGCGCAATGAGCGCTCGCAGCGCGCGGTTGCGGAGATGCAGGCGGGCCGGGCGGGATACCGGGCGCTGCTCCGGCATTTCATCGATGTGTCGGTCGAGGCGTTGAAGGTCGATTACGGTTTCCTGAATGTGTCGTTCGACCTCTGGAAGGGCGAGAGCGATGTCGATCACCTGATCCCGGGCCTGGTCGAGCGGTTCAAGGCGGCGGGCCTCGCCGAGCAGAGTGACGGGGCGTGGATCGTCCACGTGGCCAAGGAGGGCGACAAGAAGGAAATGCCGCCGGTGATGCTGGTCAACAGCCGCGGCGGGACCGGCTATCACACGACGGACCTCGCTACGATTCTGGACCGGATGGAGACGCAGACGCCCACACCGGAGCGGATGCTGTATGTCGTCGACCAGCGTCAGGCGCTGCACTTTGAACAAGTTTACCGCGCCGCCGGGCTGCTGGGGTTGATCGAGGAATCGCGGCTCGAACATATCGGCTTCGGCACAGTCAACGGGCCGGACGGCAAGCCGTTCAAGACGCGCGAGGGCGGCGTGCTGCGGCTGGCGGACCTCAATGCGATGGCGCTGGAAGAGGCGACGAAGAAGATCGACGCGGCTGGCAAGCTGCCGGAGGATATGGACGAGGACGAGCGTCTGGCGGTGGCCCGGCAGGTCGCCGTGGCAGCGCTACGCTTCTCGGACCTGATGAATACGCGGATGACGAACTATGTGTTCGATCTCGACCGGTTCACGAGCTTTGAAGGCAAGACCGGGCCATATCTTCTTTATGCAGCGGTGCGGGTGAAATCCGTGCTGCGGAAAGCTGCGGACGCAGGGCACCTGCCGGGCGCGGTAGCCCTGCACGAAGAGACCGAGCGCGCGCTGGTGCTACAGCTAGACGGCTTCGGCGCGGCTTTGCTCGGTTCGCGCGAAAAGCGCATGCCGCATATCCTGTGCGAGCATCTCTACAGCCTAGCGCAGGCCTTCAGCGCGTTCTACGGCGCGCTGCCGATTGCGTCAGAGTCCGATGCGGCGAAACGTGCGAGCCGCCTCGCGCTGGCCGACGCCGTGCGTCACCAGCTGGAGACGGGGCTGGGGCTTCTGGGCATCACGGTGCCGGAGCGGATGTAGGATATACCAGCCCGGACCATTGAACCTTTTGGTCGGAGCGCGCGACTATACTGTTGAAGATACAGTGAGTTTGGCCCAGTGCGCGACACAGACAGGATCTATGACGAACTGCTCGTCACGCTGGTGCGGGCGGGTGACGGGCGG
>JBGTKN010000262.1:0-2903 GCA_041744615.1 Hyphomonas sp.
GAGCACCTCCAGCGCCCGCTCGCGCTCGCCCCGCGCCGCCAGCAGTTCGGCAAACGCCTCGGCGCCTGTCGCCAGCCGCGCGCCCGAGATCCAAATCGTCTCCAGGGTCTGGATCGCCGCATCATCCTTGCCTGCCGCCGCCTGGATGAAACCCATCATGTGCAGGGTTGCATTGTCGAGACGCGGATCTCCGGTGAGGTTCTGCTGCAGCCGCGCCTCGGCCGCCTCGATGCCCGAGACATTCAAGACGGCCCAGGCTTCCAGGTTGCGGGCGATCATCCGGTTGAAGGCGCGCAGATCACTCGCCTCGATCACCTCGATCGCCGCCTGTGCCTTGCCTCGTCCGATGGCGTCCACCGCAAGTGTCAGACGCACCAGCCCCGCCTCGCTGCCTGCATCGTTGGCGAGGCGCGCAAGGCCGGCAGCGACTCCATAGTCGCCCGCCAGCAGGGCAGAAAAGACCGCCCGTTCGGCCACGCCAGCTTCTTCAGGCGCCGTCGTGATCGCGGCAGCATAGTGCCGGGTCGCCACGTGCGGGTCGTTCGTCATCGCGGCGAAGCGGGCGATCATGAAGTCCCCGTAAGCGCGCGCCTCGTCCGGACGGTCACCCGACGGATAGGCCGTACGCGAAAAGGGACCACTGGCGCACGCCGCAGCCAGAAAGAGGGGCGCGAGCGCCAGCAGGAGCCGGTGATGTTTCATCGCGGGAAATTCGCAGCATCCGGCAGATGCGGCAAGGGGCGCGAGTCCGCGCCGTTTCGCTCAGTTCGAGGCGAGCCGCAGGTCCTGCTGGTCGAAATAGCTGTTGATGGCCGAGGCAATGGCGGCAATGGCCGCCTTGCGGCCCGTCTCCGATTGCAGCCGTTTGGCATCCGCCTCATTGGTTAGGAATCCGAGTTCCAGCAGGACAGCGGGCACATCCGGCGCCAGCAGTACGTAGAATCCGGCATTCCGGTGGGTATTGCGCAGAACCGGCCCCGCCTTGGCGAGCTGTGGCAGCAGCAGTTCGGCAAACTCGGCTGAGCGGGTCTTTGTCTCGCGTTTGACAAGGTCTTCCAGCAGGCCGTTCAGCCGTTCCGGCGTGCCATCCTCGATTGCGATCTTCCAGTCATTCCGGCTGGCCTCTCGATCTATCCTGGTCTCGCCGCGCGCCGAGATCGTGTAGACCGACGCTCCCGACACGCTGCTCGAACCGGCCGCGTCGGCATGCAGCGAAATGAACAGTTCGGCGCCCCATTTTCGGGCCATCGTAACCCGGTCCTCATGCTCCACATAGATATCCGTCTCGCGCGTCAGGCGCACTTCGTAGCGGCCGTCTTTCTCCAGTACATCGCGCAAGGCCAGCGCGGCCTTCAGGGTGATATCCTTTTCCTTGCCGCCCTTCAGCGCCATGGCGCCCGGATCCTTGCCGCCGTGGCCGGCATCGATCACCACCACATGCTTCCGGCTCCCCCCCGGCCCGCGACCCACCGGGGCCCGCGCTCCGGCAAGCTGTTTCAACGCGTCGCTGCGCGCTTCGGCAAACCGCGTCTCCAGCTTGGCCAGCGTCTTGGCATCGCGCCGGGCCGAGATCGTGTAGCGGGCCGCCGATATCGTATCGAGGTCGAGGATCACCCGGTAGGCGCGCTCCTTTCCCGTAGGCGGCAGACGCAGCATCCGCGTCACCGCCATTGGCCGGTCGAGCCGGAACTCCAGCCGGCCCGGCTCCAGCGACCAGGCCTCGATCCCGCCGGCGCCTTCACCAGCAGCAGAATACCCGTTCTGGGCGAGCAGAAGCACAACCTTGCGTTCCCCCGGCCCCTCGGTCAGCAGACCATCGGCCGTTTCGGCGACGTCCGTCCAGATGGTGATCCGGGTGGGCGCCCCGTCGCCGACGATTCGCACCTGCGTGACATCGGCTGCGGCCGGCATGAGCCAGCCAAATCCCAGTAATATCAACAGGATAAGCAGGTATCTCGGCATTGGAGCGGTTGGCGGGCCTGACAATCGGTGACTGGAGCGGATCCTGTCCTCATAGACCGGGGAAGATTAACCTACGCTTGACCGCGCCTTCACGGCAGGCAGCAAGACCTTCGGAATTTGGCCCTTTCAATTCCGGGCGAAATTGGGCACTATCGCTTCGTGGCCGTCCGTAAGGGCTGGCCCAAAGGTTTCCCACTAGCGCGCACCATCCCGGCTTCCCCGGAAAGGCAAGCGGGCCGCGCGCTCCGGAAAGCAAGGAACAATGCGCAACTGTGCTGCTGCCAATACAGGATTCGCCGGATCGCCCACGCGGTTCGCGGAGCCGTCTGGCATGGCATATCCCTCACAACTCATTGCCGGCCTTCGGGGCCAACCGAGGCGCAGAGCGCCCTGGCCCGCCGCGCCGGACCGAAAGGTTCTGTTACATGAGCAGATTGATGCTTATCGACGCCGCCCATCCCGAAGAAACGCGGGTGGCGATCGTCAACAATGGCCAGGTTGACGATTTCGACTTCGAAGCAACCGGCAACGAACAACTCCGCGGAAACATCTACCTCGCCAAAGTGACCCGGGTGGAGCCCTCGCTCCAGGCCGCCTTTGTCGAGTATGGCGGCAACCGGCACGGGTTCCTCGCCTTCAGCGAGATCCACCCTGACTATTATCAGTTGCCGGCGGAAGATCGCGAAGCCCTGCTGAAAGAAGCCGCCGAGGAAGCTGCCGCCGCCATCGAAGCCGATGACGATGATGACGGTCCCTATGTCCCGCACGGCGTTGCTGCCGAAATGGAACGCAGCGGCCGTGACCATTCCGGTCACGACCACGAAGCTGATGACGACCATGATCACGGCGACGAATCCGAAGCCGATGCCGACGGCGCCCCGGACGAAGACGACGAGGACGGCGGCGACGACGCCCCCAAACCGCGCGCGCCGCGCCAGCGC
>JBGTKN010000263.1:0-11680 GCA_041744615.1 Hyphomonas sp.
GGGCCTGACGGCCTGGGCCGGCATTACGCAGCTCGCAAGAGTGCGCGGCGGCGATGTCGTGCTGGTTGATGCGGCTGCGGGCGCGGTGGGCGGCGCGGCCGGACAGTTCGCACGGCTGAAAGGCGCAGCGCGCGTCGTCGGAATTGCAGGCGGAACCCGTAAGTGCGCGCTTGTCAGGGAGGTCTATGGTTTCGATGACTGTATCGATTACAAAGCGGACGGGTGGCGCGACCTGCTCCGGCAAGCCTTGCCAGAAGGCGCTTCGGTATTCTTCGAGAATGTGTCGGCCGAAATGGCGATGACCGCGCTTTCGGTGTCCCGGCTCTATGTGCGCGGGGTTCTGTGCGGACTTGCGGACGCCTATCAGAGCGCGTCGCCGTCGCCGCATGCGCTCAACGCAGGGCTCGTGATCGGCAAGCGCGCGCAGCTTTCGGGACTGGTCGTCTACGATTATTATCCCCAATGGGACGCGTTCGTCGCAGAGGCTGCCCCCTGGATCGGTTCCGGTCAGCTTCGCTATGCAGAAGACAGGGTCGTCGGCCTCGAGCAGGCTCCTTTACTGCTCGAGAAGCTGATGCGCGGCGACAATGTCGGCAAGGCCGTCGTCACAGTCTCGGAGGAAACCGCCTGATGGCCCGCATTATCCGCAGCTATACGGATGGCAGTTTTGGCCAGATCCACCTGCGGGCTGTGTCGCCTGCGCCAACCTCTTCCCATTTGCCGCTGTACTGCCTGCATCAGAGCCCGAAATGCGGGCTCGAATTTGAAACCTTCATGCGCGAGATGGGAGAAGACCGCGCGGTCGTCGCGCCGGACTATCCCGGATACGGACAGTCTGATGCGCCGCCGCTTCAGGAACTGGCGACGGTCCCGGCCTACGCCGAAGCCTGCTGGCAGGTCGCCGACGCGCTCGGGCACGACAGGATCGATCTCTTCGGCAATCATACGGGCGCGAAAGTGGCGGCTGAGATGGCGCTGCAGCAGCCTGGAAGGGTGGGCGCGATCGTGATGGTATCGGCCGCCCTGCTGACGCCTGAGGAGCGCGCCTGGTTCTCCGATTACTTTACGCCGATACCGGTGGACGAGGCCGGCACGCGGTTCACCACGATGTGGGAGCGTATCGTCCGGCGCCGTGCGCCCGGCGTTCCGCTGGAGCTTCTGGCGACGTCCCTGATGATGAATATGCTGGGCGGTGAAGCTTATGAATGGGGACATGTCGCCGCGTTCGCCTATGACCAGCCTTTCGTCCGTGCCCTGAAGACCCTGCCCCACCGGATCACCGTGCTCAACCCGGCAGATGACCTCCAGGATGCGACCCGCCGCGCCGAAGGGATGATGCGCAATGGCGAGATCATCGAATGCCCCCATTGGGGTTATCACTTCATGGACATCGCGCCGCGCGAGGTCGCGGGCCTCCCGCGGCCGAGGCTCACGCCCTAGGCGGCTCTTCCCTTTGAGGCGACCCGTGGCGTTCGGTGCCGTACTTGTACTTTCCAAGCAACAGGATCGGCAAGGTCGAGACGAACAGCACGATGGCCGCGCTGGTCAGTGTCCATTGCCAGTCATGACCGGGCAGCAGTCCGGTGTTCGCTCCGAGCACATGGATCCCGCGCCCGTCTGCGATGTCGGTCATGATTGAAGGACCGAGACCCGCGCCGACCGCAAAGAAAGCATAGAGCGCGCCATAGATCGCGGAATAGGATTTCATCCCGAAATATTTCGAGACGATGTAAGCCATGAAATCGTATTCCACGCCTGCGCCGAAGCCGATCATCAGGATGGCAATCGTCGCAGTCGTCGGGGTAAGACCGGGCTGGCCCAGAAGCCAGAGCGCGAAGGCGGGAGACGCCAGGAAAGCGAAGGCGACGCCTGGCGCCCAGAACCGGTCAATCAGGAAACCCCCGATCGCCCGCCCGGAGAGGACGGCAAGTCCTGTGAGCGTCGCGAGGCCTACAGCGTCCGCGATACCAAAACCCTGGGCGACGAGGATACGCTCGATGTTCGGAATGACCGCGCCCACCGCATCGGAAATCGGCACGAAGCACAAGCCCAGCAACCAGAAGCGCCAGTCGCGCAAGGCGCCCGCCAGCGTCGCGCCTGCCAGCACAACGGTCGTGCCCGCTTCGCGAAAGGGCGGCATCTTGCGGATGTCCAGGAAGATCATCGACAGCACAGGGACAAGGATCAGGGCCGTGAAGCTGAACGCCATCGCATACTCGAGACGCATCCCGTTGGCCGCGACGAGCGGGAGCACCTGTTGCCAGACAATCCAGATGAGCCCCAGCGTGCCCATCAACGAGACGGCGAGGATCGGCAGCTTCAGTTTGACGACCTTGGCTTCGGTGGCCGAAAGGTCCTCGACATCGCGCAGGCTGAGGAGGCTCAGCGGCAGCGCAATGGTCAGCGGCAAGAGGCCGAGGAGGATGTAAGCGCTCCGCCAGCCTGAACCATTGAAGAAGTGCCATTCGGGATTCGACACGATGTACTGGGCAAAAAACTTTGCCAGCGCGCCGAACACGCCGGTCGCAATCAGGGCAATGCCGAGCGCAATGCCCCGGTTACGGTCAAACCAGTTTGCGACCGGGCGGGTAAAGGTGATCGGCAATGTTCCGGCGCCGGCGAAAGCGAGCAGCAGCCACAGGACGATGTAGAGAGATTTGGATCCGGTGTTCAGCGCCAGCGCCATCATGGCGAAGCTGAAGGTGATGATCGAGATGATCGCGACGCGCCGCGCGCCGAACTTCTGGGCCATAAGTCCGATCACGGGCGACGCAAAGAACGCACCGAAGGTGTAGATCGCGAGCGCATTGAGAATGTCGCCGGGCGACCAGCCCATGGGACCGAACTCGGCGAGGATCGGTGGGATGAAAACGCCGATCGTATAGAACGGCAAAGGCGACAAGCCGAGCCCCACGCCGACAGCGGCCGCGCTCAGGACTGGCCAGCCGCGCCTGAACTCACCGGTCTGTGCCATGATCACCCTCTTCTTTTTGTATCCGCACCTTGCGGCACGGTTGGCCCCGTCTGTATGTTCGGCTGATTGGTATATCATTTAAACCAATCGTCGAGAGGGAAATGCAAGATGGAACTCACACGCAGGCGGCTTGCACTTTTAGGCGGCGCTGCATGGCTTTCCGCCTGCGCGCCCAAGGCGGCGCCGGCGGCGGCGAGACGGCATGCGGCGGATGTTATCATCCTCGGCGCGGGACTTTCCGGCATGCATGCGGCCCGGATGCTGTCCGTCGAGGGCATGAGGGTGCTGGTGCTGGAGGCCGCGTCCCGGGCGGGCGGGCGAATGCTGACCCTGGACGCTGTCCCGGGAAAACCCGAAGGCGGCGGCCAGCAGGTCGGCCAGACCTATGCCCGTATCCGCAAGACGGCGCTCGATCTAGGACTGAATGTGCTCCCTTACCCCGCGCGGACGTCAGGGGCGGCGCTGGCCGTCGGGGGCCGCCTGATCGCGATGGGTGACTGGGCCGGCGCGCCCGAGAATCCCTTTCCCGAACCCTTCAGGGCCCTGACGCCGTCCGCAGCGCTGCTTGTCGCCGCCGGCCGCAGCAATCCGTTTGCCGACAACTATGCCTGGCGCGAGACGGCGCCGGATTCGGACATGACGGCCGACGCGTTTCTCGAAGGTCTGGGTTTCGATGCAGCGGCCCGGGCGCTGATCGATGTGTCGCTCAACGGCAATGCGCTGAGCAGCTATTCCATGGCCAATGTCTGGCGCTCTTTGACGCTCTACCGGGAGGACGCGGCGCTTGGCGCTTCCGAAAGGATCGAGGGCGGGTCGTCGCGGCTGACAGAGGCCATGGCGTCCAGCCTGGCGGAAGCGAGCCTCCGGCTGAATGTCACGGTGCGCGAAATCGCAGATCGCGGCACGTTCGCCGAAGTGCGCACAGAAACTGAAACGCTGACGGCCCCTTTCGTGATCTGCACCCTGCCCTTCGGCGCCATGCGCCAGAAGGTGAAGCTCGTGCCGGCAGAGGCAGATCCGGCCGCGCACCATAGGGCCGAAGCGATCGCGACCCTGCCCTATACATCGATCCACCAGATCCATGTTGTTCCGGACACCCGCTATTGGGAAGCCGACGGCCTTCCGGCGGAAATGTGGACCGATTCGCCCCTCGAGCGCGTCTTCGCCAACTATGATGAGGCCGGCGAGGTCGCCAGCCTGACGTGCTGGGTCAACGGCCGGGGCGCACAGACCAGATATTCGGACGAGGACTGGTTCGCCCTCGCTTCAGCCGAGTTCCAGCGCCTGCGCGGGACAAAGGTCCGTGGACTGAGCGTTGTGCGCTGGGATGAAGGCCAGGCCCTTTCAGGCGGGGCATACATGCACTGGGCGCCTGGCCAGATTTCAGCCTGGGCAACACAGATGGGGCTCCCGTCCGGACGGGTCCACTTTGCCGGAGAACACCTGTCCTACCTTCATACCGGTATGGAAGGCGCCATGGAGTCCGGCGAGCGAGCGGCGCATGAAATTCTCGAAGCGAGCGCATCGTAGGGCGGCGTCGACAAAACGCTCATCGGATATTTGTTTTTTCTGTGAATGTGCTGGGCGGCTGGAATGCGTCTCAGTGCTGTCAGTCGCCTGTGGTACACTGTCGGGCTGAATCGCCGACAATGGACGCCCGCAGACTTATGCGAAGTGTCAGCAGTGCGCGCGCAACGAGACAATCTGATTGAGCCTCACCTTGGCCGGACATTGACTCTCGTCAATCATGCAGCCTTCAACGGTTTCGCACGCTTGATGCGCGTCTGCTCTTTTGGATCATGCATAACTTCCCAGAGTTCCGTGCGACGTTGCACGTTCAACCAGAAATCCGGGCTGTTGGAAAAAACCCGCGCGAGTATCAATGCCGTCGCCGCAGTAACATTGCGCTTATTATTGCACAGCTCGTTGACATGCTTGCGTTGCACACCCATCGCCCCCGCAAGCGCGCTCTGGGTCAGACCGAGCGGCTCCATGAACTCCTCGGTCAAGATCTCGCCGACCGAAGCCGGCTTGCGTTTGGTCATCAGCATATTGCCCGTCCTTCCCGTCTGAAACTATCTGTAACTATGATCGTCCAGATAGACGTTCGAGGCTTCGCCCCGCGCGCCATCCCACTGAAAAATCAGCCGCCACTGACGGTTGATTCGGATCGAATGCCAGCCCTCAAGATTGCCGCGCAACTTTTCAAAGTGGTTGCTCGGTGGCACCCGAAGATCCTGATCCGTCACGGCGTCATCGATCATTTGGAGCTTCCTGAACAATCGCCGATCAATATCAGATGGAATTCTTCGAGACGACACGTCGTCGACGAAGAAGTCGTGTAACCAAATATCCCGGAAGCTGACGATCAATGGTTCACCTTGTGGTGAGTGAATGTACCACTCCTTGGGTCACTGGTCAATCGGCTGAGGCGCGCTCAGTCAGTTCTTGACCTCAGCGCTAGATCAACTTCTCGGGATGAGGCTGCCACCCCTATCCAAATAATCAGGCGGCAGGATTGGGCCAGGTCGGCTCTGATAGGCGGTTTCGGCATCCGGCAGGGTCACCCCACTCCTGTCGTTCAGCTGCCTCACCGCCGCTAGGCCGGACTTCGCCGACAGCGGTCATTGACGCGTAGCGCTTGGTCCGCAAATCCTTAGGCAGGTCAAAGTCAGCCGTCGTCGATCCAAAATAGGTCCTCAACCTTCTTTCCCGTGTACTTGGCCAGCTTGATCGCCAGAAGCGCAGACGGGGCGAACACTAGATTCTCGATCGTGTTGATTGTCTTTCGCGAAACGCCAACCTGCTCAGCCAGTTCGCCTTGAGTTAGACCCAAGCGCTCCCGCTCGTCCCTAAGCCCGTTCAAGAGGCGCTCCCTCACGAATGCGCCTGTCTTCGTTCCATCACGCCGAAGCTGAGCAGCGCTGTACTGATCCCAACTATCACAATGACTTGAATTGCGTCGCGAGGACCGTAGTCCTTGATGTAGGTGAGAGCGTAGCACACAATTGCAGTCACCATCATGGTCCAGAATGCCAGCGTCAGGGATCGTTTTCGATTTGCATCGCTGCTTTCATCGTTGAGGACAGTGCGGAGGGCTGTGCCTCGGAAAACTCCACTAGCCCAGACTAAAAAAACTATCGTTGTTATGCCAGTGATCGCCCAACTTAGTGGGCCTCCCCCGCCGTCATCCATTCGTTGCCCTTGAGTGGCCATCATTACGGCTGCCAAAACAACCGCTGCGATTGCCCTTGTGTTTGAGAGCCGATCTGCTCGGTTGACGGTATTGTTCATATCGAAACTCCTGTAACCTACAGGTGACATGTTGCCTATAGGTTGCGAGCCTGTCAATAGGACTGCGAGTGTAGAGGTTTGTCTTTTTCGCCTGAAACCGTCAGTCAACGGATCTTGGTCTATGCCCTAAACATGGCGGGAGCGAGCTTTTGCCAATTGTCGTACTGCCCACGTCGGGTGGGGAGCTACGTCGTCGCAGCCAGGTCGATTTCAGCTAGTTGTTTAAGGCGAACAGGAACAGTTGAGAAGGAGACGTAATCGATGTCATCAAAAAAACACCTCGCGCAAGTCAACATAGGACGCGTGTTAGGCGGTCCTGACGAACCAAAAATGCGAGACTTCTTTGACAATTTGGCGCGCATCAATCATCTCGCTGAGCGCATGCCCGGATTTGTCTGGCGCCTTCAGGATCAGACCGGTGATAGCGCCATGTCTCTCCACTGGCCCGGTGATCCGACCATGAACGTGAATCTGTCGGTATGGGAAGACGATGAGACCTTGGCGACGTTTGTGTTCAAAACTATCCACCAGAACTTCTATGCCCGGAAGCATGAGTTCTTCGACATGCCTAAAGAGCCCACCGTCGCGCTATGGTGGGTGGACATCGGGCATATCCCCACCGTCGAGGAAGCGAAAGAACGCCTTGATCACCTGATTGCACATGGAGCGACTGACATTGCGTTTGGTTGGTCAAACCTTCCCGCCGCCAAACTCTGGCGCGAGCGCCGCTGTGCGTAACAGAGACCGACTTCGATCGGCTTAACCCGCTCGCGTCTCATCAGTGAAAAGACAACTAAGGGCCAGGTTGGCTTCAATGATCAGTTTCGGCGTCAGGCAGGGTCGCCTCGGTCCTGCCTTTCCGCCGCATTAGGGGATCCAGGCCGGACTTCGCCGAGAGTTGACGTTCGCGAGACTTTGAAAAGTGGGTTTTCGGATTTGCGACCAACAACAAGGATTGAACGCAGATCCGCACGCCATGCTTAATGATGCCGGGTGACGTTTTGGAATAGCGGAAAAGGTCCCTGCTTAGGTCCGAGGGCCGAGCGCGATCGTGTCCGACCGCTTCAAGTCCTGTGCCTCTAACACTGCCGATCAGGGGCTAAAAATCTGTCCGGAGAGCGATGCGCGCCTGCGCGCTGGTCTGATCCCTATCGATTCCGAGCCTCATACGATCCGGCCTTTCACTCGACACCACAATACCTTCGAGCACCAGATCCGTCCGATCACGGATCGGATTTACCCAAGTCATGGAGGCTGACCAGCCGTTTTCGGAGTTATTGTCCATGTCCTTGAAAGAGCGATCGCTGACGGCAAAGTAATCAAGCCGGACGGCGGCGCTCTTGTTCCCGAAATCCTGAGAGACCAGTCCATAAGCGCCAATGAAACCCACGTCGGCCGGAGACCTGCCAGCGAAGCGTCCGCCCATCCGGGTTTCGCCTGTCATGGCTTGAACGATCACCTCAGTGTCTTCGTCAATGTCCCAATTCATCGCTGCCTGACCAAAGCGAGTGCGCCAAGCGTACTGACCGTCCTCCAGACTCGTTTCATCGCCGCTATTGTCATAGGCGAACAAGCTCACGGAAAGATTGTCCAAAGGAGACCACCCAACCTGCCCGTAGCCGCCTACCCGGCCATCAACTTCGTCTACCGGACGGGTCCGTTCTGCCTGCATGCCTGCAAACATGGTAGGTACATCGGGAAGGGCAATCGTACCTCCGACCGTCGCCCTGACATCGTGCAGCGCCCATCCGCGAAATGCGAGCAACGCGCCAGACGTGTCATTTCCAGCGAAAGCAGCGGCAGTGACGCCGAAAGGCTGATCGTAAACGGCGCCTCTGAGCGAAGCTTCCACGCCAATCACTTTTACTTCCTCCGCAATCCAAGTGTTGACCGCCGACGGTGTCAAAGTGCGGCTTAGAGACCAGTCTTCGCCATCATGCTCCAGTGAAACCGGCGGAAAGAACAATCCCGTACGGCCTGAGATCTTCCAAGTGTCCCCGAGTTTTGGACGGAGCTTCAAGTATAGCTCGCCGAGACCTGCCGCAGGTTGGGTGTCATTCCCAATGTCGAGAGAACCGACGGCCCGGATACGTTCGGAAAGATCTGCTGCCCAGACCATCGTGGCGTCTGCTGTGATCGATATCCGGTCCTCTTCGGCTCTCAGTTTGCCAAGTCCCTGATCGAGGGCTGAGGGACCGCCGAAGCCGACAATGGGGCCTACAGTAATTGCACCGGAGATGTCGCCAACGGTCTGTGACTGCGCGTCAGGAGAGCTACCAGGCCACCAGACCATGAGACCTGCTGACAGCAAAGCGCGACAAGAGTGAGCTGTGGTCTTGCAAGTGGACATAATCAGTCATAGCGGACCAATCCTACCTTTCGATTAATCATCGCGGACTTTGGCATGTGTTCCAAAGGCAAGCTCGCGCCACGGTAGGCTCCGATCACCATTGTAGCCGGACGGCAGGGTCACCTCAGCCCGGTCATCGGGATACCAGGCTGGATCCAGGCGAGACTTCGCCGGAAGCGGTAATTCCATTTTACTGGTGGCGCGCATGACTGCGTCCCCGCTATAAAACCCGAGGCGGTCTGGAGAACAAAGGTGAGTACTTCTAGTCAATCCGAAGATGTGGCTCTTGAGCCACTGGCAGATTACCGCCGTTATCTCCCGACGGAGATGTGCGAGAGGGCGCGGGCGTTTTACAGCCACATCGCCAGGCGGCGAACTGTCCGCGATTTCTCTAGCGCTGCGGTCCCCCGCGAGGTGATTGAGCAATGTCTGTTGGCCGCTGGCACCGCGCCGTCCGGGGCGAACCAGCAGCCATGGTTCTTCGCGGTCATCACCACCAACACTCGGAAGCGGCAAATACGCGAAGCCGCAGAAGCCGAGGAACGCGAGTTCTATGCCGGACGGGCTCCCGAGGAGTGGCTAGACGCACTGGCGCCGCTCGGCACAAATTCAAACAAGCCCTTTCTAGAAGATGCACCTGTGCTTATCGCAGTGTTCGCCCAAAAATACGGCGTTCGCCCTGACGGCAAGCGGTTCAGTCACTATTACGTGCCGGAATCGGTCGGGATTGCTACCGGCTTCCTGATTGCTGCGCTGCACGAGGCTGGACTTGCTACGCTCACGCATACTCCGAGTCCCATGCAATTTCTCAACAAGGTTTGCGATCGACCGCCGTCAGAAAAACCCGTTGTCCTCCTGGTGACCGGTTATCCCAAGCCGGACTGCCAAGTACCAGTCTCTGCGGGGATCAAGAAGCCGCTGTCACAGATATCATCCTGGCTCTGAGCAAATGCTGCCAAAGGCTTGCTTCGCTCCTTTGGGGTCAAGTCGGCTCTGATAGTCATCGGCCCTGACGTGCAAGGTCAATCCGATCGCGTCGTTCCGCTGCGTCTTCGGCGCGAGGCCAGACATCGCCGACATGCGCCTGATCGACCTGACGAAAACGTGATGCCTTATCACTTGGTTGTCAGGGGCTGGCTGCACCAAGCCTCGCTACAAATGGCTCTCGCCGCAATCAGCGGCGAACGCAGTCCCAGAATGGACCTCAATGATCAAAATCTCGCTCGCCTCAACCGCGATTTTCGCCCTTGCAGGAAATGCCAGCGCTCAAGGCCTGTTTTCATTCGACGAAGCAGACGGCGGCCTATTTGTCTCAGGGTTTGTGGGATCCTCTGCACCCGGTGATGGAGACCTTTCCAGCGCTGGCACGCGCCTTGAGGCGGAGTTCGAGACGTCAGCTGCATTTGGCGGCGCGGTCGGTTACCGCTTGCCGCTCAAGTACTGGACCTATTTTCAGCCGCGCCTTGAGCTTGAGATTTCGTCGGCTCAGTCGAATGTGTCCGGGTCCAGACTGAACGGTAATCCTGTGTTGGCTTCTGGCGAACTGTCTTCGACGACGTTCCTGTTCAACAACTACAACGACATTACCTGGTCGAGCGAGCAGACGATTGTGCCATTCCTAGGGGGCGGTCTCGGCTTCTCTCGTCTCGATCTGTCCGTTGCGGGCGAAGCGGCACCGGGCGGCGCTGCGGCTTTTGCCTTTGAAGATGATACCACCGCGCTGACGACGACATTTGCGGGTGGGCTCACTTGGCATGCGACGGACCAGTTCGAAATATACGGCGAAGCCCGCTACACCAAGGTGTATGGAGCCGAGTTCGAGCAGGTTTCGGTGGGCAGCTTTGCGACCCAGACGTTCGAAGACGATCTCACCGCGGCGACGTTCACAGTCGGAGCTCGCATCGGGTTCTGAACAAGGGTTCGCAACCGGCTGCGCGGGACCGAGTAAAAAGACTACTCTCGAAACGATTTCTCAGCGCGATACCAATGCGCGATGCGCTCCGGCGAAACGCCCATGTTGTAGAGCAAGACAAGACCAAAGCTGGTGACCTCACGCCGAACCACCCCGTCGCGAAGGAAGCGGCGCGCGGACGTTGTGATTGGCTCGCTGCGCTTGATGAATTTTCCTTCGCGGCGCAGGCGGTTGAGGATTTCGACATCTTCGAATACGGGCGCGTCCGAATACCCACCGACGCGGTCATACATGGCCCGGCTAAGGAAAAGGCCCTGATCCCCATAAGTGAACAGCGGATGATTGATCCGGCTGACGGTCGCAAAGACCGTCAGGACCGGGTGCCGATGATCGAATTTGAGTCTGAAGCATCCAGCAACTACACGCTTTTTCGTCAACGTCTGCATGATCAGGCGGCGCGCGTCTGGTGGCGGCACCGAGTCGGCGTGAATAAAGAAGAGATGGTCGCCCGTCGCGGCAGCGGCGCCGCACTGAAGCTGCTTGCCGCGTCCTCGGGGCGCGTCCACGACAAGGGCACCGGCGGCGCTCGCGATGGCTTTAGTCGCGTCGCTTGACGCGCCGTCTGCGACAATGACTTCTTTGAACCCATCTGCGTGCAAAGCTTCGACCAGAGAAGAAATACGGTCCGCTTCATCAAGCGCCGGAATGATAACGCTGATGCGCATCTGGGCTAGAGGGCAGCAACGCGCGCAACTTCCGTTCGCACTGCTTTGAGGACTTTTGGTGTATCGCGAACGAGCCTCCTGCGTACCAGACCGGCTGGCAGCAACGTGCTCGGCACGATCCTGAAGTCGTAGTGCAACCGGGTGGCACGACCGTCGTCAAGCGACTCAAACGTCCAGGTTCCCTGCATGTCCTTCAGATCACCGCTGACTCTTTTGATCCTGATTTCCTGCTCGGTGACATAGTCCGAGCGAAATCGCAGGGTGAGGGATGGGAGGAAAGAGATCCAGTGGAGCCGGTGCTCACGCTGATCGGAGGTGCCATCTTCCGAGGCTTCGATAATCCGGCAAGCGTCGAGTCCGGGAACATATTCAGGTGCCCTGTCGCAGTCGAGCATGACCTTCCAAACGACACTCGGCGGCGCCGG
>JBGTKN010000264.1:0-7689 GCA_041744615.1 Hyphomonas sp.
GGCGGCCTCCGCGGGCGCGAGCAGCGACACCGCGCGCAGGCCGAGGGCGAGCTGGTCGACCTAGGTGTCGAAGTCCGGGTCCTCTCGGCAATCCTCTACCAGACGGCAGGCGCGCGTGATGGTGGACCGTTCCCGCCCGAAGGCTCGGAGTTGCCGGGGTTGGCGAAGCACGGGGTGTTTCGTTAGGGACAAGCCCGTCAAGCCGCAAAGCGCGGGGAGGTTTCGGGTGCTTCGGAGGGCGGGAGGAGGGCGCGGCGGCTGGCGATCAGTTCGTCGTGGCACAGGACCATGGTCAGATCGCCGAACTCGTCGGCGACCGGCAGGCGCAGCCAGGCGTGGTGGCGTCCGCCGGTTTCGATGATGCCACCAACCGGCAGGCCCCGCTCGACCGCAGAAGTCAGGCCGAGGGCGTAGCACTCGCCATGCGCGCCGGCGATCTCGGCGACGCGGCGGCCGCGCACATCCATGCCGAAGATGTCGCGCAGTCGTGAGCCGGCGATGCGGAAACGGCCTTCGCCGATCTCATTGATCTCGACGATCGACAGGCAGGCGAGCGTGCTGCGCACGATGCCCGGATCGATCGCGTCGCGCGGGACCAGTCCGCCGGACGTCCGGCATTCATACCAATGGGCGATCAGGAGACGCTGGGCCTCGGTCACGCCGGAAAAGTTCGGCTTGTGGAACATGATGTCGCCACCCCCGTGGTGATTCGCAAGAATCACCTATCGCGCGAGTGGACTCGCCGATCAAGAGTCCTTGAAGGGATTTATTAACCCTGATGTTCGGAATATTTCATTCCGGATACGGAACAAGCCTGCTTTTATTAGGTTATTCTTCGCGAGTGTTGCGCCCAAGACCCATCTTCTTTGCGAGTTTTGACCGTTTCTCTGAGTAACCTGGCGCCACCATTGGGTAATCTGCCGGCAGACCCCACTTGGCGCGGTACTCTTCAGGCGACATTCCGTACTTCGATCTGAGGTGGCGTTTCAGAGATTTGAACTTCTGCCCGTCTTCCAGACAGACGAGATAGTCCCTGTAGATCGACTTCTTCACCGGCACGGCCGGCTTCGGCGGATCAGGCGCGGCGGCGGCGGTCCGTGACAGGCCCATCAGCGCGGCGTGCACATTGCGGATGAGATCGGGCAATTCGGCCGTGTGCAGCGTATTGTTGCGCACATAGGCCGACACGATCCCGGTCGCGAACACGACATTCAGGCCGCCCTGGGCATTCTGTTCTGCATCAAACATCGTCACTTGCCTCCCCAGCAAGGACCGGCGTTCCGGATGCAGGGCCGAGAGTGTCCTGCGACCGGTATCCGGCCATACAACGGGTCTCACGCTCCAATATGGCGTAATTTTGTCACCCCATGGCTGCGGGGTTTCTCAGCTCGTGACGTAGGAGACGAGCAGGACAAGGGCGAGAATCACCGCCGTCCAGATGGTCATGCCGCCGGTGAAGCCATTGCGGGCCAACAGGCCCTTCGGGCTGAACGTGGCCACCAGCTGGTCATAGGCCCGCTCGGTGAACCGGGACGTGATGCCGGACATGGCGGGGCCGAGCTTGGCCCAGACGGTGTCGATCCAGCGGACAGCGCCATAGCCCGCCTTGCGGTAGAGCCAGTCGGTATCGAGGATGACGCCGGGCTTTTCGGCCGGATAGAGCATCAGGCGCTTCAGCAGAATGAAAGCGAAGGTGGCAAGAATCAGCAGCTGCATCTGCGTCAGGATATGGTCCACCGTGAAGGGCTGGTACGCCGCCGCCTCGATCGGATAAGGCAGCAGGCCGTAGAGCCAGGCATAGCCGAGGCCGGGTATCATCGCCGGCAGGCCGACCGCGATACACAGGAACGCCGCCATGCCCATGGCGAGCAGCATGTTGAAAGGCGCCTCCTTCACACGCTTGCCGCTGTCATGGCCGAAGAAGGCGAAGTACGGAATCTTGATGCCGGAATGTTCGAGCACGCCCGCCGAGGCGAAGAGCAGCATCAGCCAGACGACGATCATCGCCGGGTTGGCGGCGCCTTCGGCGGCCACCGCGCTCATGGTCAGCGACTTGGCGATGAAGCCCGAGAAGAACGGGAAAGCCGAGATCGAAAGGCCGCCGATGATGCAGAACAAGGCGGTCCAGGGCATCGAGCGGTAGAGACCTCCGAGTTCGGAGGCCTTGGCTGTGCCCGTGCGGTAGAGCACCGCGCCGACGCTCATGAACAGCAGCGCCTTGTAGATGATATGGACGAAGGCATGCGCGGCCGCGCCGTTGAGGGCGAGCGGATTGCCGATGCCGGCGACACCGACACCGATGGCGCAGATCATGAAACCGACCTGGTTGTTCAGCGAATAGGCGAGCACGCGGCGCAGGTCGTTCTCGATGACCGCGAAGAAGACCGGGAAGATGGTCATCACGGCGCCGATCCAGATGAGCTCGTTGAAACCGGGAAAGAAACGCGCGAACGCATAGACCGCGAGCTTGGTGGTGAAGGCCGACAGGATGACGGCGCCGACGATCGAGGATTTGGGATAGGAATCCTGCAGCCAGTTGTGCAGGAACGGGAACGCCGCCTTGATGCCGAAGGCGATGAAGATGATCAGCGCGCCGGGATCGTTGAGGCTGGTGAAGGCCTCAAGCGAGAGGCTGCCATTGTAGTGCCAGACATAGGCGATGCCGTCGAGCAACAGGACGCCGGAGAAGATCTGGATGCCGAGATAGCGCATCGAGGCGAAATAAGCTGCTCGCGTACCTGCCTTGAGGATCAGGAAGACCGACGTGATGGCGGTGATTTCCCAGAAGATGAACAGGGTCATCAGATCGCCGGCGAAGGTGGCCGAGACTGCGGCGCCGGCATAAGCGAGCGCCATGCCGTCCTGCAGCCTGTCGTCCGTGTGCAGAGCGTAGATGGCGTTGAGCAGCGCGGCGATCAGGAAGGCGAGGCCGAAGATGAAGTTGAGACTGTCGACGCGGTAGAAGGACAGCTCGATGCCGAGCGTGTTGTAGGTCAAATGGTCGACGCCGTGCTGGGTCGTGGCCAGCAGCAGGATCGCGAGCAGCGGCACGGCGATGGTGATCGCCTGGCGCACCAGGCGCACCTTGACGAACATCGCGGCCAGGCCTGCCAGGATCAGCAGCCAGCCGGGGTTCAGGTCGGTCAGGAAGGCGGGCATCAGGCGTCTCCCCCGGCGCGGGAGTCCGGGGCCCGGGCGACGTTGTCCTCAAGCTCGAGATCCGGATCGATATCGGCGGGCGGGCCGCCGGCATCACCGTAATAGTTCTCGTCACGGCGAAGCAGGCGGCCGAGCGGCCAGCCCATCAGCACCACGAAGGAAAACGACAGGAACCCCCAGAGGCCGTAGAAGCCGACGGAATTGGCAAAGCCGATCTTCTCGTGGCGGTCGACCACCAGATCGGCGACGACGAGCAGCAGCGACAGGATAGCCATCACCCAGAAGAGGATGGCGCCTATGCCCCTGGTTTCGGTCCAGCCGAAGAAGACTTTCGACATCGGGTGCACGCCCTCGTCGCTGGAACGGCTCATCGCGTTCACGGCGTTGGCGGCGCGTTTCACGAAGCGGCCTGACGTGTCGCGGCCGGTCGGCGTTTCGTCGGTCATGGGATGTTCACCTCAGGATCGATGTCGACGGTTGCAAAGGCCGGGGCGAGGAAGTCTCCGATCGGATCGACCATGAAGAACAGGACAAAGCACAGACCGGCGGTGAACAGCGGCGCCGCGACGGTGAGCCAGGGCGCCCCGCCCGGTCGCTTGAATTCCTTCGGCGGCTTCGAACCGGGCGGCGGCATCAGCGCGAGAATCGGTATCGGTAGCAGATAGGCGATGTTGAGCAGCGACGAGCCGATCAGCACCCACGGCACCCAATCGCTGCCCCGGTCGATGGCGCCCTGCATCAGTTCGTATTTCGGCCAGTCGCCGGCCAGCGGCGGTATGCCGATGATCGAGAGCGAGGCGATGAAGAAGGCGATGAAGACCAGCGGCATCTTCCGCCCGAGGCCCTTCATTTCGGAGATATTGGTAAGGCCGGTGGCGACATAGATCGCTCCGGCGCACATGAAGAGCGTGATCTTGGCGACTGCATGGGCGGCGATCTGCAGCGAGCCGCCCAGGACGCCGGCCCGGTCGGCCAGCATCGCACCGAGAGTGACATAGGCGAGCTGCGCGATGGTCGAATAGGCGAGCCGGGCTTTCAGATTGTCCTTGGTTAGCGCCATCAGCGAAGCGAGCACGATGGTGACGCAGGCCATGTCCATCAGGAATTCGCGTGACGGCGTGGCCTGCAGGAGTTCGTCGCCGAAGATGTAGAGCGATACCTTCATCACGGTGAACACACCGGCCTTCACGACGGCCACAGCATGCAGCAGGGCCGAGACCGGCGTCGGCGCGACCATCGCGTTCGGAAGCCAGAAATGGAACGGCATCAGCGCTGCCTTGCCGATGCCGAAGACGAAGAGCAGCAGCAGCGCGCTGGCGACGACCGGCGATATCTCGACGTTCTGCAACAACCCGCCATCGACGAAGTCGAGGCTCTGGCCGGCGAGGACCCAGGTCCACATGATCGCGGTGAGGAAGAAGCCGATCGAAGTGCCGAGCAATGTAAGCAGATAGATGCGCGCCCCGCGCTGGGCCGCCGCGTCGCCCTTGTGCGCGACCAGCGGATAGGTCGAAAGCGTCAGGATTTCGTAGAAGATGAACAGCGTGAACAGGTTGCCCGCCATCGCAACGCCCATCGCGCCGCACAGGGCGATGGCGAAGCAGATGTAGAAGCGCGTCTGGTTGCGCTCGCGGTTCCCTCGCATGTAGCCGATCGAGTAGAACGAGTTGACGATCCACAGGCCCGAGGCAACGACCGCGAACAGGGCGCCGAGCGGCTCGAGCTTGAAGGCAAAGGCGAGGCCCGGCATGGCTTCGCCGATATAGAGTTCCGGCACCTCGCCGGCCGAGACCAGCATGCTCAGCTGGATGACGACCGCGAACAGCGCAATCGAGCCGGCGATCGTCACGCCTTCGCGCAGGTTCGGGAACTTGCCGGCCGCGGCAATGCCGGCCGCGATGATCAATGGCAAGCAGATAGCAGCAGCGATCAGGAAATCGGGCGTCATTGCAGCGCCTCCATGCCGAGCGCCGCAACAGCGCCGTCACGCGCAAGGCCTGCGGGGAATGAGGCATCGATCCCGAAATAGATATTGGCCAGCGCCAGAATCCAGAGCGGCACGAGCAGCAGCAAGGGCGCCTCCTTGCGGTGTTTTCGCGGATTGATCGGCGGCTGGAAGAACACCGCCTGCAGTACCCGGCCGATATAGAACACGGCGAGCAGGCTCGAGAACACAACGAGCAGGACCGCCCACCACCATCCGTGGTCGAACAAGGCGTAGCCGAGCTGCAGCTTAGACAGGAAGCCCGCCGTCAGCGGTACGCCGATCAGCGACAGGCCGGCGATGGCGAAAGCCGTCATCGTGAACGGCGCCGAGCGGCCAAGGCCGGCAAAGTCGCGGATCGTCGTGCCTTGATAAGTCAGGCAAACCCCGGCGACCGCCATGAACAGCGCGCCTTTCATTAGGGCGTGATTGAAGAGGTGCAACAGCCCAGCGGAAACACCCGCAGCGGTGCCGATCGAGATGCCGAGGATCATGTAACCGACCTGAGCGACCGACGAATAGGCAAGCATCCGGCGCACGTCCGTCTGGAACACGGCCTGAAAGCTGCAGACCAGCATCGCGGCAATGCCAAGCGGCGCGAGCACCCAATAGAACAGGGCCTGCTCGAAGGCATAATCCGGCTGGAAGATCGTGAAGAGCCATCGGATGAGGGCGTAGAGCGCCACTTTCGTCGCCGTGGCGGCGAGGAACATCGTCACCAGGCTCGGACTATAGGCATAGGCGTTGGGCAGCCACTGGTGAAGCGGCCACATGGCGGCCTTGATGCCGAGGCCAACGATAATGAAGGCGAAGCCGACTTGCACCGCGCGGTTGCCGGTCAACGCCGGCAGCTGGGCGGCGATGTCGGCCATGTTGAGCGTGCCGGTGACGGCATAGAGGAAGCCGACGCCGATGATGTAGAAGCTGGCGCCGAGCGTGCCCATGATCAGGTAGTCGAACGCCGCCGGCAGCGCGCGGCGGTCGCGCGACGACCCCATGGCGACGAGCACATAGGTCGACAGCGAGCTGATCTCGAGGAAGACGAACAGGTTGAAGGCGTCGCCGGTTGCCGCTACGCCGCAAAGACCCGAGACGCAGAGCAGGAAGGCGCAGAGGAACAGGCCGATCTTTTCCTTGCGCACTTCGGCAAGCATGGTCGGCCAGGCGAAGATCGATGCGAGGAAAGCCATGCCCGAGACGATCAGCAGAATCATCGCATTCAGCGCGTCGATCCGGACCTCGATGCCGATGGGCGGCGGCCAGTTGCCGATCGGGTAGCTGATGATGCCCCCGGGCGTCGCCTGGACGATGCTCAGTGTCAGCAAGGCAAAGTAAAACGTCGCCGCCGTGGCCGCGATGGTGATCAACCAGGCCAGCCGTCCGCTTGGGCTGAGCGCGAGTATCGGCGCAACGATCATCGGCACGACCGGGATCAGCACGGCAGAGTGCCGGATCGCCCAATCGGGCGCCGAGACGAGCAAGGTTTCGATGATCATGCCGTCGCCTCGCGGAGGTCTTTTTCGGCTTCGGCGTCCTGCAGGCCGGCAGTCTCGATATCGAGCGCGCGCACGTCATCGGCCTCGATGGTGCCATACGCTTCCCGGATCCGGACAATCAGCGCCAGACCTACAGACAGGGTGGCCACGCCGACGACGATGGCCGTCAGCATCAGGACGTGTGGCAGCGGATTGGAATAGGTATGTACGAGGTCGGCGAAACGTTCGCCGGTCGCCGCGAGTAGCTGCGCATCTTCCGGCGAGGCCTGGAAGGGAGGCTCATCGCCCGGGCCGTGCACCGGGATGTCTTCCTCGAGCAGGATTGGCGCGGTGCCGCCGGTGACCTTGGCGAGGGTCACGTAGAATAGGCATATCGTGGTCTGGAACAAGGACAGGCCGACAAGGCGCTTGATCAGGTTCTCCGCCGAAAAAGCGATATAAAGGCTGATCATCATCAGCCCGATAATCGCCCAGTATCCGGCGCGGTCGAGAATGAACTCCCACATCCTACCAGTCCTCGTCCCGGATTTCGGCGACGCGTCCGGCAAGCGCGTAGAAGATCGTCGTCATGGCGCCGGAGACCGCGCACAGGACACCGAGTTCGATCAGGATGATCCCCGCATGTTGGCCGTGATGGCCGCCGAGCGGTTCGCCAAACAGCGCCTGGTATTCGAGATATTCCCCGCCCGCCAGCATCGCCCAGACACCGACTCCGGAATAGATCAGCACGCCGACAGCGGCGACCGAGCGCGTAAACCAGGGCGGCACGGCGCGCATCGTGGGCGTCAGGCCGAACACCAGCGCGTTGAGGATCAGCGCCACCGCCAGAACGATACCCGCCTGGAAAGCGCCGCCGGGGCCGACTTCGCCGTGGAACTGAACATAGAACCCGTAGATCAGGATTAGCGGAATCAGGCACTTGGCGATGACTCGCAGGATCATGTGATGGTCGCCCTTCATGAGGCCTCTCCGTCCTTGCGCGCGGGAGCCGGACGTGTGCCGGGTTTCGGAGGCCTGCGCAGCGTCTCGGCCAGCGAGCGCTCGCCGAAA
>JBGTKN010000265.1:0-21216 GCA_041744615.1 Hyphomonas sp.
CGCGCCGCGTCCGACAGCAGCGCGGTGCTTACGTCCTGCGAGACAAGGCGCGGCGTGCCGAGCGTCAGCGTGCCTGTCTTATCGAAGATGATATGGTCGCAGGACGCTATACGCTCCAGCGCATCGCCCGACTTGAGATACGCGCCGCACCGGAACAGGCGACCGGCCGCTACGACCTGCACGACCGGGGCGGCCAGCGCGAGGGCGCACGGGCAAGTGATGATCAGCGTCGAGACGGCAATGAGTATGGATTCGCGCAGGCCGATGCCGGCCAGCCACCATCCAATGAAGGTAAGCAGGGCTGTGGAATGGACAATTGGAACGTAGATCGAAACCGCCTTGTCGGCGATGCGGCGGTACGACGATCGCTTCTGCTCGCCGGCATCGAGCATTCGTCCAATGTCGGACAGTAGAGAATCTGAGGCTGCCGCCATCGCGCGGCCGGTCAGCGGCTGAGACAGGTTGATAGAGCCCGCCATCAGGTTCATGCCGCTTGCTGTATAACGCGGCATCGTCTCACCGGTCACGAGGCTTTCATCGACTTCGGATTGTCCGCTCTCGATCAGCATGTCGACCACCGCGCGCTCACCGGGCGCCAGGAAAATCCGGTCGCCAGGATGAATGTCCTCGGACCGGACGGATTCGTGTATGCCGGAACTTCCGATGCGGGTGACGGTCCGGCTTGCCAGCGCCGCAAGGTCGCGCGCCGCCGAATAGGCCCTGCGGCGGACGCGTGCGTCTAGGAACCGGCCGATCAGCAAGAAGAACAGCAACATGCACGCCGCGTCGAAATAAGCGTCCTCGCCGCCGCGGATGGTTTCTGCAACGCTGACGCTGAACGCCAGGATCAGAGCGAGCGAGATCGGCACGTCCATGTTGGTCCGGCGACGCTTCAGCACATTCCAGGCGGAGCGAAAGAAAGGCCGTCCGGAAAAGAGCAGTGTGGGCAAGGCGATCAGGCCGGAGACGGCATGCAGGCCCTGACGGGTCGCCTCTCCCATTTCGCCATGGCCGCTCCAGACCGAAACCGAGAGCAGCATGATGTTCGCAGTGGCAAACCCGGCAACGCCCATCGCCAGAAGTAGGGATCGCTCCTCCTGCTTGTGCGCGCTGTCGCCGGCGCCCGTGTCGAGGGCCGCGATGCCATAGCCGAGATCACTCACCGCACCGGAGATTTGCCGCGCTCCAAGCTCGCCGGTCCAGGCTACATCGAGCCGGCCGCTGGAGAGATTCAGCCGGGCCGTCTGAACACCAGGCAAGGCGTCGACGGCGGCTTCAATCCGGGACAGGCAGGCGCCGCACTTTGCGCCGCGCACCGATAGTGACAACCGGTTCTCTAGTCCAACCCGGCGCACGAAGGGTGACGGATCGGCAACATCCGAGGCGGCCGGCGGCGCCAGTCCGCTCGGACATCCTGCAGCGTCGAGGGCGAGGCTCGTCATGGCAGGCGGATCTCCCGCTCGGCATGAAATTCGTGACCGTCCACCTCCGGATCAATGTCGGCGGTGAAGCGAACGGTCCATGTCCCGGGTACCAGATTATCGACCGGGGCACTGTATTCGCCGCCGCCAACGGGAAGGAGGCTCAGGGTCTGATCAAGGCTGCGGTCAGCCGGATGACGAAGCTGCACAAGCGTTTCGCCGGCGGGCAGCGCTGAGCCATCGCGGCGCATGAGGCGGATGCGCAGTTCGCGGGTCGCTTCCTGTCCGCCGACACCGATCTCAGCAGTCCAGCCCGCTTCGACCTGATGGGCCCGCCGTGCGAGTTCCCGATTGTAGTCGAGGCCGGTCGCATAGGATTTCTGCACATCTTCACCCGGAAAAGTTGTGATCGCGGTCCAGAGGAAAATGCCGTTCACGACAATCATGAATCCGAAGAAACCGACAAACCACATCAGGGCATGCCAGCCCTTCATCTTCCGAGTTTCGGGTTTTGGCAGCGGTGCGGAAAGTTGTGCGGGCATCAGCGATCTCCTTTGGTGAACGGTGCGCTTGCGGTGACTTTTTCGCCGGTGTCGGTATCAACAATTTCGACGATCAGATTGTTGCGGTCAGCCGTATCATCCGCAGGCACCGTGACCAGCATCCTGAAGCGGCCGACGCCATAGGCCTCGGAGGTCAGAACCAGCGACCCATCGACCGGCGCGGTGCCGATCCCGATGATCTCGAACTCGGCATCGCCCAAGCCTTTGACGGATATGTCGACTGACTGCGCGGTGGTGGATTTGTTGGCGAGCTTCAGGGTGTAGCCATTGCGCACGCGGCCATCCGACAGTCGGATGAAGGGCGGCGAGCGATCCTTCAGGACGCTGAACTCATAGGTCGATTTGGACGTGTAACCCCAGAGGATCAACGTACTGATAAGCACGATCAGGGCGGAATAGAGGATGGTGCGAGTGCGCAGGAATCTGTAGCGCGGCGTCCCTCCAGCGACGCGGGTGCTGACTGCCTTGTCGGTGTCATAGGCAATCAGACCGACAGGCCGGCCAATCTTGCGCATAATGTCATCACAGGCATCGATACAGAGTGCACAATGGATGCATTCGAGTTGAGCACCGTCACGGATGTCGATGCCCATGGGGCAAACCTGGACGCACTGGTTGCAATCGATACAGTCGCCCCGGCCTTCCCAGCTTTCCCCCTTGCGATGGGGTGCGCGAGGTTCCCCGCGGTCGAACCGGTAGGTGACATTAAGTGCGTGTTCGTCAGTCAAAGCGCCCTGGATGCGTGGCCAGGGACAGAGATAGGTGCAGACCTGTTCACGCATCGTGCCGGCGAGCATGTAGGTCGTAAATGTGAGAACTCCGGAAAAAAAGTATGCAGTGAGTGGTGCCTCACCGATAAACCAAGTGCGAGCGATGGTGGGCGCATCATGCCAGTAGAGAATGAACGCGCCGCCTGTGAGGAAGGCAATCAGCAGCCAGACGGCATGTTTGCCGCCCTTGCGTAACGCCTTGTTGAGGCTCATCGGCGCCTTGTCGAGTCTCATCCGTGCAGCACGGTCACCCTCGAAAGCCCGCTCCACCCATATGTATAGATCTGTCCACACCGTCTGCGGACAGGTGTAACCACACCAGACCCGGCCAAACAAAGATGTGACGAGAAACAAGGCCAAAGCAGCGAGAATGATCAGGCCCCCCAAGAAATAGATCTCCTGAGGCCAGATCTCGAGAAAGAAGAAGTAGAATTTTTCCCCTTCGAAGTCAGCCAGAACAGCCTGGTCAGGAATGCCTGCGCCCCGCGGCCAACGGATCCAGGGGATCAGGTAATAAACCCCTAGCGTCACGGCCATGACAACCCATTTCACCATCCGGAACTTGCCGTGCGCCAGCTTGGGATAAATCTGGTGACGCTTCTCATAGAGCGTATCCGGACGCGGAGGTTTCCCTGCGCCCGGTTCTTTCGATGAGATGAGCGTGACTTTTGTCACTTCTCGCCGCCTCCGAGAGAGTGAACGTAGACGGCCAAAGCCTTGATCGTGGCGTCGTCGAGACGACCTTGCCACGCGGGCATGTGCGCGTTGCGGGCGTTGTAGATTGTTTGTTGGATGTCGCGCGATTCGCCGCCGAACAGCCATTCCTGGTCCGTCAGGTTCGGCGCGCCGAGGTCCCGGTTGCCTTTTGCGTCTGCGCCGTGGCAGGTCACGCATTGCTGTGCAAACACCGGCGCGGCTCGGCTGACGGCGCCAGAATCTGCCTCGCGGCCCGATGCATTCAGGACGTACTGAACGAGGTCATCTATCTCCTTCATCGAGAGCAGTCCATCGCGGCCGAAGGCCGGCATCGCATTGCGACGGGTGTCGGGATCTTCGTAGTGCCTGATGCCATGTCGCAGCGTCGTTTCGATACCGTCGAGCGTGCCGTCCCAGAGCCAGATATCGTCGGCGAGCATCGGATAGCCCTTGGCGCCCCGGCCGCCTGCGCCATGGCATGTGGCGCAGTTGTCTCCGAACGCGCTTTCGCCCATCGCAAGTGCGAACTGCTGGAGGTTCAGGCCGTTTTCGATTTCTTGCAGCGATGCTGTCAGCAGTTGCGCTGAGCCCTCCGCACGCTGAGTGTTGAGCAGGGCAATATCCTGAGCCACGAGCGCGCGATCCGAGTGTCCGCGCAGACCTGGTGTGTTGGTCATGCCGGTTCCGGGAAGGGCGGGAATAGCCGGCATGAAGACCATGTAGACGATCGCCCAGACGATCGATGCATAGAAAATGTAGAGCCACCAGCGCGGCAGCGGATTGTTAAGCTCCTTGATGCCGTCCCAAGTATGCCCGGTCGTTTCAACACCAGAGACTTCATCTATTTCTGGCTTGTGGTCAGTCATCGGACGGTTCCTTGTCAACAAGAGGTGTGCGCGCGGCCTTGCGGAACGTTTTCGTATTGCCGGGCCATAGGGCATAGGTCAGCGCGACAAGAAACATCACGACGAATAGGCCAAGACCCCAGGTCTGTGCGAAGCTCGAGAGGGTTGCGTACATGGTGGTACTCCTAGCGCCGGTTGCTGAGATCGTTGGCTTCGTAGGTCGAGAAGTCGACAAGCGTGCCGGTCATCTGGAGGTAGGCGATTAGGGCGTCCATCTCCGTTATCTGGGCCGGATTGCGGTCGAAATCCGAGATCTTCACCGAACCCTTGCGATCCGCAGCCGCTTCATATCGGGCGACCAGCGCGTCCTCTGCGTCATAGTCAGCATTGGGTGACGCCTGCGCAACCAGATCGGCTTCCGCGTTGGTGATCATTTCATCGGTATAAGGAACACCGGCCAGACGAAGCGTCGAGAGATGATCGCCGATACCCTTGTAGTTCAGCTTCTTCCTGGCGAGGAACGCGTAGGGCGGCATTATTGAGTCCGGAACCACCGATCTCGGGTCGATCAGGTGATCGAGGTGCCATTCGTCGGAGTACTTTCCGCCAACGCGGGCGAGGTCCGGACCCGTGCGTTTGGATCCCCACTGGAAAGGATGATCGTACATGCTTTCCGCAGCAAGCGAGTAGTGGCCGTAGCGTTCCACTTCGTCCCGCAGCGGGCGCACCATCTGCGAATGGCAGGTGTAGCAGCCTTCACGGATGTAGATGTTGCGACCTTTCAGTTCGAGGGGTGTGTAGGGGCGCATGCCCTTCACCTTCTCGATCGTGTTCTCAAGATAGAAAAGGGGCGCGATTTCCACGATGCCGCCGATGGCAACCACGATCAGGATGCCTACGGTGAGGAGAAGGGAGTGACGTTCGAGCGTCCCGTGTCGGTTCATGAGTGACATGTGTTTGCTCCTTACTCTGCAGGCTGAAGGGCAGGGGATTGAAGAGGCAGGGATTCGGGCTCAGACCCGCGGGCTTCGCCGTGACCCATCGCCGTGCGCACCAGGTTGTATGCCATCAGCAGAGCGCCGATCAGGTAGAGTGCGCCGCCCACGGTGCGAATGATGTACATGATGTGCTTGGCTTTGACCGTTTCGATGAACGAATATTCGAGAAAGCCGAACTCGTTATAGGCGCGCCACATGAAGCCCTCTGTGATGCCGGCGACGTACATGGCGACGATGTAGAAAAGGATACCGAGAGTGGCGATCCAGAAGTGCCACTCTACCAGTGCCTTCGAATAGAGCGCCTTGCGCTTCCAGAGCCACGGCACGAGGCAGTACAGCGCGCCGAAGCTGATGAAGCCGACCCATCCCATGGAGCCCGAGTGAACGTGGGCAATGCCCCATTCGGTGTAGTGGGACAGCGAGTTGACGGCGCGCACGCTCATCAGCGGGCCTTCGAAAGTCGACATACCATAGAAGGCCAGCGCAACGATCATCATACGGACGACCGGATCCGTGCGCAATTTGTCCCATGCGCCGGACAGGGTCATCACGCCGTTGATCATGCCGCCCCAGCTGGGCATCCAGAGCATGATCGAGAAGACCATGCCAAGGGTCTGCGCCCATTGCGGAAGAGCGGTGTAGTGCAGGTGGTGCGGTCCGGCCCAGATGTAGATGAAAATCAGCGACCAGAAGTGAACGATCGACAGCCGGTAGGAGTAAACCGGGCGGTTCACCCGCTTCGGAATGAAGTAATACATGATAGCGAGGAAGCCTGTCGTCAGGAAGAACCCGACGGCGTTGTGCCCGTACCACCACTGCGTCAGCGCGTCTTGGACGCCCGCGAAAAGTTGATAACTCTTTGAGCCCGACAGGCTGACCGGTATCGCGAGATTGTTGACGATATGCAGCATCGCGATGGTCACGATAAAGGACAGATAGAACCAGTTCGCCACGTAGATGTGTGGCTCCTTGCGTTTCCACAGCGTACCGAGGAACACGAAGAGATACGCGACCCACACGATCGTCAGCCAGAGATCGGCGTACCATTCAGGTTCGGCATATTCCTTGGACTGAGTAACGCCGAGCAGGTAGCCGGTACCTGCCAGAACGATGAATGCCTGATATCCCCAGAATACGAACCAGGGCCACATGCCGCCGGCGAGCCGTGTGCGGCAGGTGCGCTGCACGACATAGAAGCTGGTGGCGATCAGCACGTTGCCCCCGAATGCAAATATCACCGCGGACGTGTGCAGCGGACGCAGGCGCCCGAAGTTCGTCCACCCGAGCTCAGGAAAATAGAAGAGGCCCGGGAAGGAGAGTTGCAGCGCAATGATCACACCGACGAGGAAGCCGGCGATGCCCCAGAACATGGAGGCGGCTACGCCAAACTTGACGATCGTGTCTTCATAGAATGCAGGCTCGAAAGGATTGCGGCCGTTCAGCGCGCCAGCCCACAAGCCGGTGATCAGCAGACCCCCCACTGTCAGGAAAAAGAAGATCCAGGCGTGAGCGGCCATCATTGGATCGGCCGCGTTTGCCGCAATCAGAAGTGCACCCAGCGCCACAGCCCCCACAAGGGTGCTGACGGCGCCGATGCTGATGCCCGCTCCGGGCTGGTCGGCTGTAGGTGAGTGTGCGCTCATGGAAAACCCCTTGGCGAGTCGTGTTCGGCGAAGTTGGCCGATACCTGCCGGAGGGGCTGAGCGGGCAGTATAGGGGGAACTACCTATGGGCTCGCCTGTCGCACCAGGAGTAGGCGATGGTCATAAATCGAAGGAGCCCGAGCATGTGGAAACTGGTCACAACGGGTGGGGCCTTGCTAATTGCAGGCGCCGCAAAATTTGCAGATCACCTGAACCGGGTGCCGACGCTGGAAGACTATCTGGCCTTTCGTTGTGGCGGGACCGGTTCGGTGGCTGAACCGGGCACGTGGGGGCATGCGCTGCTTTCGGTCGGCCATTGCTGGGGGTGTTTTGCAATGGCCCTAGGCGCCGGCCTTCTCGCGGTCTCGGCCTGGAAAGCCTTCCTCCCGGAAGATGGCGGCCCTCGCAGGGCAGACTGAGACACGTGCGCTACAGCCTTGATCCTTCCGGTCTGCGCAGGCAGTGAAGCACGACGGCCACTGGAAACCGCGTCATGAGCGAAACGCCGAAACTCCCGCAAGGTCCACTGGACCAGCTCGATGGTCCTGCCCACCAGCTGCACTTCGAATCCATCCTGAACTCGGTACCGGACGCTATGGTGGTGACCGATGAGTCGGGTACGATGCTCGCATTCAGCCGGGCTGCAGAAGTTCTGTTCGGCTATACGGCCGCCGAGATGGTCGGCAAGCCGGTCAACATGCTCATGGCGGGGCGCGACCGAACAAACCATGGCAGCTATATCGGTAACTACCTTCGCACCGGCGAGCGTCAGATTATCGGCAAGGGCCGGGTGGTCATCGCCGCGCGGGCGGACGGAACGCTGTTTCCGATTGATCTGAAGATCGGTGAAGCGCGCATCGACGACCGGTTCCTGTTCACGGCCTTCATCCGTGACCTGACCGAGCAACAACGCGCCGAACTGCGGATGCAGGAGATGCAGTCCGAACTCGTGCACTTCTCGCGTCTGAGCGCCGTCGGCACAATGGCGTCGGCACTCGCCCACGAGCTCAATCAGCCGCTCACGGCGGTCGCCAATTATCTTGAAGCGAGCCGTGACCTGCTCGATTCACCGGATCCCGAGATGAAAGAAGTCCTGCGCGGGGCGCTTTCCGAGGCGGCTACACAGGCGGTGCGCGCCGGCGAGATCGTCCGCAAGCTGCGCAGTTATGTGTCGAGGGGAGAAGTCGATGCTCGTCCGGCGCGCCTTCGGCCGCTGCTGGCGGATGCAGTGGCCCTTTCGAAGACCTCGCGCGACCGCGCCGATATTCCCGTCGATATCACCCTGGCCGAAAGCGTGGAGCGGGTGCTTGCCGACCCGATCCAGATCCAGCAGGTGGTGATCAACCTTATCCGGAATGCGATGGATGCCATGTCCGGCATGTCCGATGCGCATATTCAAATACGCGCCAGCAAGTCATCCGAGCCCGGGCTCGTCGAAATCGAAGTCTGCGACAACGGACCGGGTCTGTCGCCGGAACTAAAGGAATCGATTTTCAAACCGTTCGCAACCACCAAAGCCCAGGGCATGGGGCTCGGCCTTTCGATCTGCCAGACCATCGTGGAAGCCCATGGCGGGACGATCAGGGCAGTGGCCTCGCCGCAAGGCGGCACCTGTTTCCGGTTCACACTGCGCCAGGATACAGGTAGATCAGACCCATGAACGCGACGCGCCTCATCCATCTTGTCGACGACGACGAAGCGATCCGGCACTCAGCCAGCTTCATGCTGCGCCATGCGGGTTTCCGTGTGAAGACCTATACCGACGGGGTCGCCTTCCTCGCTGAAGTGCCGGACGCCGAGCGCGGCTGTATCCTGCTGGATGTGCAGATGCCCGGTATGGACGGGCTCGAAGTTCAGGATGCGCTCAACCAGCGTGGTGTCGCCATGCCGGTAATCGTGCTGACGGGACATGGAGACGTCGGCGTTGCGGTGCGCGCTATGAAGGCCGGCGCGGTGGATTTTGTCGAGAAGCCCTATGCCAAGCAGACGCTGATCGATGCCCTTACGCGGGCCTTCGAACGTCTTGAGACGCGCCGGAAGGAAGATGTGCTCGCCGAGGAAGCGCGCGGCCTGATCGAACGTCTGACGTCCCGAGAGCGCGATGTCCTGTCCGGTCTCGTCGAGGGTCAGACAAACAAGTCGATCGCCGAATCGCTCGATATCTCGCCGCGAACAGTGGAGATCCACCGCGCCAACCTGATGGAAAAGATGGATGCGCCGAGCCTGTCCACCGTGCTCCGGATCGCCTTTGCGGCGGGCTTCGGACGTTCGCAGGCCTCCTAGGGGGAGTTACCTAAAGACGGCGGCGGGGGTGCGGATTTAGGCTGCACCTTCAGTTCATTCCGGCAATCACGCATGGCACTACCCATTCCTGTCGCGCTCAATCGGCGCATCGCTGTCGTCGACGACAATGACGCGGTCCGGCGTTCTCTGCTCCTGCTTCTCGGCGCGCGCGGCTTTGAGGTCGATGTCTTCGCCGGCGGCGCCGACCTGTTCGCAGCGCTCGAGACGGCGGACTTCGCCTGCTTCGTGATCGACCTGAAACTCAATGGCTCGGTCGGGACCGAGTTGCTGGCCAGTCTGCGTGAACAGGGGCACAACCAGCCTGCTGTCCTTATTTCGGGATGGGACGTCGATTCGCTCGACCGGACAGCGCTTCAGTCCGGCTTCTCTGCGTTCGTGCGCAAGCCGATGATGAATGTGTCCATTGTCGATCTTCTGGAACAGCTGCTCAGCGTCCGTTGAGCGCTGCCTCGCCTAGAGTTTCCAGACGCGCGTGCGTCGGTGACTGACGCCCTCGAGATCGAGACTCGTGGCAATTTCATACTCGGCGAGCGGCGGCGCGCCGTGCAGCGGAGCATAGGCGCGTCCCGGATCGCCCGCATAGATTTCGATGCCCCGCGCAGAAGCCAGGGTCAGCCACGCCAGAAAGCGGTCTGCCATCTGCTTCTGATAAAAGATGTCGCCCGCCAGAATGATGTCGACATCGGGTGGGTCCTGATCCAGTAGGTTTCCTCCCAGCCAGCCGACTTCCACGTTATTCGCGAGTGCGTTCAAGGTCACAGCCGCTTCGCACATCGGGTCGATATCGTTGGCCAGGACCTCTGCCGCGCCGGCGCAGGCCGCAGCGACCGCGATCATACCGCTGCCAGCGGCGATATCGAGCACGCGTTTGCCGTGCACGAGTACCGGCAGTGTCAGTACGAGCCGGGCCACAGCCTGACCGCCTGCCCAAGCGAAAGCCCAGAAGGGCGGTTCAATGCCGGTGCGCTCAAGTTCCCCTTCGGTGGCAGTCCAAATCGGCGCGATTTCGTCGGCCAGCCAAAGATGCATCAACCGGGGAGCACCCGGCCGGCCGATATCCAGTCCGTCCACAACCGTGAGGCGAGTATTCGCGCGGATGAAGTCGGTCGACACCTGCAGGTTTGACAGCGGTTTCAAAGGGCGGACCTCATGAACAGGGGCGCGGGTGAGGAGGCGAACGGCATCGGCTACGGCGTCCTCAACAGGCGAGTGAGATTTGCGAAACTGTCAAACAGTTGCACTGGAGACCGGTTCGGGCTTCTGTGGCCCTGCTGTCAACAGCGCAAGGGTACTTCATGCTCGCACCGATCCTCGAAAGCTCGACCTTCCAGATCGGCTTCGTGCTGGTGCTCGTGGTCATCGTTTTTTTCGGCTTCGTTCGCGAAAAGATGCCTGCAGATGTCGTTGCCTTGCTGGCGATGGGCGCGTTGATGCTGACGGGCATCCTGTCGGTGTCCGATACCCTGTCGGTATTCTCGAACGCCGCGCCGATCACTGTGGCAGCGATGTTCGTCCTGTCTGCCGCACTGGAGCGGACGGGTGTGATCGACTGGGTCGGGCGCAAGGTGGCAAGCCTGGCTCAGAACGGTTCACCAGCGCTCGCCGTGATCGCTATGATGGCCGGTGTGGTTGTGCTTTCGGCGTTCATCAACAACACGCCCGTGGTGATCATCCTCATTCCGGTCGCCATCCGGCTTGCCCGCGCCATCAATCTGTCGCCGTCCAAACTCCTGATCCCGCTCTCCTTCGCCGCGATCTTCGGCGGCACGACGACATTGATCGGCACCTCGACAAACATTCTTGTGGATGGTGTCGCTCAGCGTCACGGCATGCCCGCTTTCGGCATGTTCGAGATCACGCTTGCAGGCCTTATGTTTGCGGGAGTCGGTATTCTCTACGTGACGCTGCTCGGTCCGTTCCTGCTTCCGAAGCGGGAATCCCTGTCGGCCCTTTTGCCCGACAGCAAGGAGCGCCGGTTCGTTGCCCAGATTCTCATTCCACTGAACTCGGACCTTGTCGGCAAGAAGATCGCCGAAACAGGCTTCACGGTCGAAAAGGGCTTCACGGTCATCGACGTATTCCGCGAGGGCCAGTCGCTGCGAAATGACCTGAAAGCAATTGTCCTGCAGGCGGGTGACCGGATTGTGCTGCGCTCGCCTGTTTCCGAGATGCTCACACTGAAGGATGCCGGCAATATCGCCATTGGCGCGCAGGCGAATGCGCCGGCCTCCTTTGAGCCGGTGCAGACGACCGAGACGGTGATCATGGAAGGCGTCATCGGTCCGCAGTCGCGCCTGATCGGCCGCCGGCTGGCAGGGCTTGGCCTCGCGCGCCTCTATGGTGTCTACGTCCTCGCCATCCACCGCCGCGGCGAGAACATGGCGCGCCAGATAGACGAGTTGCGCTTCGAAGTGGGCGACACGGTCCTCGTGGAAGGCCCCCCGCGCGGTATGCGCGAGATGTTTGACGAAGGCATCCTGAACAATCTGACCGAAAGCGCTGAACGCTCGATCCGGCGCGACAAGGCGCCCATCGCGCTGGGCGCAGTGCTACTCGTTATGGGGCTGGCGGCGATCGAACTGATGCCGATTGCGGGACTTGCCATTATCGCAGCCACGGCAGTTGTCGCCTTCGGCTGCCTCGATCACCAGGAAGCCTATCAGTCGATCCGATGGGATATCCTGATGCTGATCTTCGGCATGCTGGCTCTCGGCATCGCCATGGAGAAGACGGGGGCGGCCGCACTTATTGTCGGCCTGCTCGCGGGTGTATCCGAAGGCTTTGGGCCGTTGGCATTGCTGGTGGTGATCTACGCCTTCACGTCCTTCCTGACGGAAGTAATCAGCAACAATGCGGCGGCCATTCTCGTCACGCCGCTCGCCATAGGCCTTGCTCAGCAACTGGGTATCGATCCGCGCGCCTTCATTGTTGCGGTCATGTTCGCCGCCAGCGCGAGTTTTGCGACACCCATTGGCTACCAGACGAACACGCTCGTCTACCGGGCCGGCAACTACAAGTTCATGGATTTCGTCAAGTTCGGCGCGCCGCTGAACATTATCTTCGTGGTCGTCGCTGCTGTCGTGATTCCGATCTTTTTCCCCCTCGCACCGCTCGCACAATAGGCAGCTGCCGGAATTTCGGGCAGGTCTTCAGCGTGTATGCCTGTGGATAGGGCAGGGTTTCGCGAGCTGTGCCTCGCAGGAGAAGCCCGTTGAGCAACCGTCAAACCCGCGTAAGGTGGCCCGTATGGGAGAAACTCCAGTGTTTTTCAACGAGATGGACGGCAACGGTGAGCGTCCGCGCACGCCTTATGCCAAGTATTGCGACTGGTTCGAGGCCGAACCCGCCGAGCGACTGCGCCGGAAGGGCCGCGAAGCCGAAATGTTCTTCCGTCGGACCGGCATCACCTTCAACGTCTACGGCGCGGCCGACGCGGATGAGAGGCTGATCCCGTTCGATATCGTGCCGCGTATCATTTCGGCCAAGGAATGGTCGAAACTGACCCGCGGAATCGAGCAGAGGGTGCGGGCTATAAACGCCTTTCTGCATGACATCTATCACCGGCAGGAAATCCTCCGCGCCGGCCGCGTGCCGGTCGAACTCATCGAACTCAACGACGCCTTCCTGCCCAAGATGCTGGGCGTCGAGCCGCCCGGCGGAGTCTACACCCACATTGTCGGCGTGGACCTTGTCCGGACCACGGAGAATGAATTCTTCGTGCTCGAGGACAATGCACGCACGCCCTCCGGAGTCTCCTATATGCTGGAGAACCGGGAGACGATGTTGCAGATGTTTCCTGAACTGTTCACGAAAATCCGTGTACGGCCGGTTTCGGACTATCCCCGGATGCTACGCCGCTCGCTCGCCGCCTGCGCGCCGCCCGCCTGCACCGGACGGCCGGTGGTTGCGGTACTGACGCCGGGTATCCACAACTCGGCCTATTACGAGCACGCCTTCCTCGCCGACCAGATGGGCGCCGAACTGGTTGAGGGCCGCGACCTTCGCGTGGTCGATGGCCGGATCGCGATGCGTACGACGCTCGGCTACACCCCAATCGACGTTCTCTACCGGCGCGTCGATGATGACTACCTCGACCCTCTGAACTTCCGCCCGGATTCGTTTCTGGGCGTGCCCGGCATCCTCGATGTCTACCGTTCCGGTGGCATCACCATCGCCAATGCGCCGGGCACCGGCATTGCCGATGACAAGGCAATCTATTCCTACATGCCCGATATCGTGCAGTTCTACACGGGCGAGAAGCCGATCCTGAAGAACGTGCCAACCTGGCGCTGCTCCGAATCCTCGTCGCTTGCCTATGTCCTCGAACACCTGAGCGAGCTGGTGGTGAAGGAAGTGCATGGTTCGGGCGGCTACGGCATGCTGGTCGGGCCGGCTGCGTCCCGCAAGGAACTGGAAACCTTTCGCGCCAAGCTCGTGTCGAAACCCGCAAACTACATTGCGCAGCCGACGCTGGCGCTCTCCACAGTTCCGATCCTTACGCGCGCCGGTCTGGCGCCGCGCCATGTCGACCTGCGGCCGTTCGTGCTGATGTCGCCGGAAAGCATCGAGATCACACCCGGCGGCCTGACGCGCGTGGCGCTCAAGAAGGGCTCTCTGGTGGTGAACTCGAGCCAGGGCGGCGGCACCAAAGACACCTGGGTTCTGGAGGATTAGGCGCAATGCTGGGCAAAACCGCAGGCGGCCTGTTCTGGATGTATCGCTATCTCGAGCGCGCTGAAAACACGGCGCGGCTTGCCGATGCGGGATTCCGTATAGCCCTGACGCGGTCCGATCACGCCGAGGATGAATGGGCTTCGATCATCGAGACGGCGTCGGCGCGCAAGGCCTTCGTCGATGCCGGCGGCAAGTTCGATGGCCCGAGCGTAATCAACTTCCTGTTGCGCGATCCAGCCAACCGGTCGAGTGTCATCTCGGTTACCGAAGCGGCGCGCAACAATGCCCGTCTCGTGCGCACGGCGCTTACGCGGGAAGTCTGGGAAGCCGTCAACGAGACCTGGATCACGCTGAAGGCAGCGCTGGCTCGGCCCGTGCGCGAAACGGACCTGCCGGATGTTCTGGCCTTGATCCGTAAACAGAGTTCTCTCGTTCGCGGCGCCACCATCGGTACGATGCTACGCAACGACATCTACAACTTCGCGCGCATCGGGACGTTCATCGAACGGTCCGACAATATCGCCCGCATCCTGGACGTGAAATATTACGTCCTGTTGCCATCCGTGCAGCTGGTCGGCTCGACGCTGGACAATGTCCAGTGGGAGACGATCCTGCGCGCCGCATCGGCCGAACGGTCCTTCCGCTGGCTCTATGGCGGAGAGACACGCCCGCTGACGATTGCGGAATTTCTTATCCTAGACCGGCGCATGCCTCGATCGCTGCTCTATTGTACACGCAAGCTGGCCGGAAATCTGGGCCATCTGTGCTCGGACTATGGCGTGCGCCGCCCGAGTCTCGACTACGCGCTCGGTTTGCGCGACGATCTCGAGGAGCTCACCATCGATCACATCATGGAACGCGGCCTGCACGAGTTCCTGACCAAGTTCATCCAGTCCAACAACGCCCTCGCCGCCCATGTCGAGGAAGACTTCCGATTCAACCGATGAGGAACGATCCATGCGGCTGAAAATCAACCACGCCTCGCGGTACAATTACACCAGCCCGGTGTCCTACGGACTTCTCCAACTGCGCCAGACGCCGAAATCACGCGTTGGCCAGACGGTGCTGAGATGGGTCCACCATATCGAGGGTGGCCGGATCGAAGCCGAATATGAGGACCACAATGCCAACTGGGTCCAGCTGATCAGCCTCGATACCGGAGCGGAAGAGCTGACGATTTCGAGCGAGGGTGAAGTCGAGGTCGAAGACCGCGCTGGCGTGATAGGAACACACCGCGGGTTTACCCCGCTCTGGCTTTTCCGGCGCTCTACTGCATTGACGCGTCCTGGACCCTTGCTGCGTAAGCTCGTCAAGGCCTCGCCCGACAATTCCGGCGGCGACTTGGCCCGTCTGCACGCGATTGCCGAACAGGTGCGCGGCGCCATCCAGTACGAGCCAGGCTGGACCGACGCCGACACCAAGGCCGAGGATGCGCTCGAAGCCGGTCACGGCGTCTGCCAGGACCACGCGCACGTTTTCATTGCGGCGGCCCGACTGCTGGGATACCCGGCGCGTTATGCCGGCGGATACCTGATGATGAATGACCGGATTCAGCAGGATGCCGGCCATGCCTGGGCCGAAGTGCATGTCGAGAACATCGGCTGGGTGGGCTTCGACATCTCGAACGCCATTTCGCCGGACAGCCGATATGTTCGCGTGGCGACAGGTCTTGACTACCGGGAGGCCGCGCCCGTTTCTGGAATGCGGTTCGGTGCCGCGAGCGAATCGCTCGATGTGTCGATACAGGTGCAACAACAATAAGAAACGCGCTTAACGGTTCTTCGCCTCATGACATATTGCGTCGGTCTCAAACTCAATCGCGGCCTTGTTTTCATGTCGGATACCCGCACGAATGCGGGCGTCGACAATGTTTCTCGGTTCCGCAAGCTGTTTACCTGGCAAGTCCCGGGCGAGCGGGTGCTCGCCCTGATGACGGCGGGCAATCTCGCCACCACGCAATCAGTCGTGAGTATCCTGGAAGAGCGCACCAAGGCGCCATCTGAACGGCGTCCCTCGATCCTTGAGATGCCGACGATGTTCCAGATCGCCCGGCATGTCGGAGAAACCCTGCGCGATGTCATCCATTCCAACTCGGCCACCGGCCAGAAGGCGGACTCGGCCTTCAATTCGACCATCATTCTCGGTGGCCAGGTCAAAGGCATGGAACCGCGCCTGTTCATGATCTATCCGGAAGGCAACTTCATAGAAGCCAGCGATGATACGCCCTTCTTCCAGATTGGCGAGACGAAGTATGGCCGGCCAATCCTCGTGCGCGCCTACAACCCTGCCATGAGTTTTGAAGACGCCGCCAAGCTGCTGCTGGTGTCGTTTGATTCAACCATCAAGGCCAACCTATCGGTCGGCCTGCCCCTCGACCTGCAGGTGATCGATCGCGACATGTTCCGACTCGGGCTGTCCAAACGGATCGAGAGCGAGGATCCCTATTATCAGACGATTTCCAACGGATGGGGAGAGGCGCTCAAGAAGGCATTTGATTCGCTGCCCGGTTTCTCGTTCTGAACGGCTTGCCGTCAGCTGGCGGTTCGGAGTTCAGGGTTCGCTATCCGGCGCCGGGCTGAACACGATGGCGGCATTGCCGAAATGCTCGCGGTAGCGGGCAAGCCGCTCGGCCGTGATGGTCCGCAAACCCGCTACCGGTTCCAGTACGATGAAGGTGTCGCCTTCATATCCCGCAACCAGGACATAGTGATTCAACATCGCGCGGTTGGTCTGTTCGGACAGCCAGGCCGTGCGCGAAGTTATGAATTCGGCTGGAAAACCGAGCAGAGGAACATTCATGCCCGGCAACTGCCAGGTTTGGACGTAGACGGACGGAACCTGAACCGGCACGAGGACCGGCCGTCCAGCTTCAAGCTCGGCAAGGATACCTTCCGGTGGCAGCCTAACGGCGCTTGCCAGAAGTTCATGCGATTCCGCCAGTCTCAGAAGCTCGGCCATCGAGTAACCGTTCTGAGTGTCAGCAGGCGGAGAGCCAGCAAACAGGTCGCCGCCGCGAAGTGTGCCGGGGCCATGCCAGTAGTTGACTACACTTGCCAACGCATGCGCGCCGCAGGCCGCTCCATCAATTTGACGGTCGTGCGTCACGGGTAACAACAATGTCTGAGGAGGATCAACCGCTGCGCCGAACAGTTCGAAACTGTTGCGCGCAGTACTCGACGCAAAAGCGGCCGGGTCGGAAACAGGATGTACGGCGCAGGCACTCATAGAGAGTGCCAGCGCCATACCGAAAGCAGTCCGCATCACTAGATGACGGCGGCGATCACGACCACAATTGCGACAAGGCCGATGATGGCCAGGACATTATTGTTGGTGAGGCCGGCATTGTACGCGTCGGCTTCTTCCTGGGTGAGCAGCTGCACTTCATAGCCCTGCTGCTTGTACGACTGAACCTGCGCGGCTTCAGCTTCCGTCAGGCCGTAGCGCTGAAGTTCGTCGGCATTGAAGGATTGTGCCTGAACACTGCGGAACTGCGAAGCGGGCGCTTCAGCGAAGGCGACAGGGGCAGCGAGCTGCGTCAGCGCAAAGCCAAGGGCGATCGCGGCGGGGAGACGAGTTTTCATGGGTAATCCTCTGCGGTTGTTAGTGACAAGGCAGTTCTGGCGCAGCCATCAAGGCAAAAAGCCCGCCCGCACCAGCTTACATCGTCCCCGCATTATGTGCGGGGTCAAGGTTGAAACGCCCGAGATCCCTTTCGGTTCCGACCGTTCAGGCGAAATGCTTCGAAAGTTTAAGACCCTGTCCCTGATAGTTGGAGCCTTGACCGCCATAGAGTGTCTGCGGACGGGCTGACATCGGTTCGTAGATCAGCTTTGCGACCGGTTGGCCGTGCTCGAGAATAAATGGAACATCGCGGGACCTGACCTCCAGCACGGCGCGGCTGCCGTTCTTGTTCATGCCGAACCCGGGATCAAAGAAACCGGCATAATGGGCGCGGAACTCGCCAAGCTCGGGGGCAATCGGGGCCATTTCGGCAGCCTCGTCGGGGGCGACTTTCACGGTCTCGCGGCTGACGAGGATGTAGAACTCTTCCGGGTTCAGGACGATGCGGCCATTCTTGGGATAAACAGGTTCCCAGAACTGGCTGACTTCGTGCGCGCCGATCGCGCGAAGGTCAACGACGCCGGAGTGCGGCTTGGCGCGGTAGCCTGCCGGCTGGCCTGTGGGTGGTTCCAGATCGATGGAGACAACCTTTTCCTTCAACGTCTCGGGCTTCTTTCGTTTGAAACGCAGCTGCGCCAGCCGGTCACCGGGGCGCACCATGACCGGGAAGGTTCGGGGACTGACCTCAAGATAGAGCGGACCGGAATACGCGGTTGGCACTTCGTCAAAAGCCTTGCCGCGATTGGTTACGAGCCGCGTGAAGACGTCAATCCGTCCGGTTGAGCTCTTGGGGTTGGCCCGAGCCGCCAGTCCCGCCGGGAGGCGCAGCGATTCCTGCAGGGGTACGAGATAAACGCAGCCGGTTTCCAGCACGGCGCCTTTGTCGGTCAGGTCGATGCGGTGGAGCCGGATGCCAGGATCCTGCAGCAGGTCGGCCACTGCGCGGTCCTTGCCGGGCAGGAAGCTCGCACGCAGCCGGTAGGCGTCCTCGGCGAGCCGCAAGTCCAGGCTGGCCGGTTGAACCTGTCCCGACTCGAGCGCCAGCATACTGCGGATGGCTCCGCTGGCCACCAGCGCTTCTATTTCGAAGTCGGGCAATACGCCCGCCGAATCCGCCATCACTTGCACCCCGTAGGTCATCAGGCATAAGTCCCTCTCCCGGAAACACAAGGACGAGCGCTGACATGGCTGACGCACCCGGCGGTGATGACCCCAAGGGCTGGAAGCCCGCGACCCAGGCGGTTCGCGGCGGGCTGATGCGCTCTCAGTTTGGCGAGATCTCCGAGGCGATTTTCCTGACCTCCGGATATGCCTACGACTCGGCTGAGCAGGCCGAAGCCCGCATGGCCGGCCGGGAAGAGGGCTTCGTCTATTCCCGCTATGGCAGCCCGACGGCAGAGATGCTGCAGCAGCGCCTCTGCCTGATCGAGGGCGCCGAGGCTTGCCGCGTCACCGGCTCAGGTATGGGCGCCATCTCATCGGCCATTCTCGCTCCACTTAAGGCAGGGGACCGGGTTGTGGCCGCAACCGCGCTGTTCGGTTCGTGCCGCTGGATCCTCGCCAACCAGATGCCGAAGTTCGGCATCGAAGCGGTGTTCGTGGACGGCGCCGATATGGCGGCCTGGGAGCGCGAGATCGCGAAGGGGTGCCAGCTTGTCTTGATCGAGAGCCCGGCCAACCCACTGCTGGACGGTGTGGACATCGCGGCTGTCGCAAAGCTCTGTAGGAAGGCCGGCGCCGTGCTTGTGGTCGACAACGTGTTCGCCACGCCCGTGCTGCAGCGCCCGTTGGAACTCGGCGCCGACGTGATCGCGTATTCGGCTACCAAACACATGGACGGACAGGGACGCGTCCTCGCCGGCGCGATACTGACGACCGAGAAGTACATGTCCGAAGTGTATGACCCCTGGCTGCGTCATGTCGGACCCGCCTGTTCGCCGTTCAACGCTTGGGTTGTCCTGAAGGGCCTTGAGACGATGCAGCTGCGCGTCGAGGCGCAGAGCCGCACGGCCGCGCGCCTTGCAGATGCAATCGCCGCGCATCCGGCGGTGGCGACCGTTCGGTACCCGCATCGCAAGGATCATCCGCATTACGAAATACATAAGAAGCAGATGAAGTCCGGCGGCACGCTGCTGGCGATGTCGCTGAAGGGCGGTCAGGTGGAAGCTTTCCGGTTCCTCAACGGGCTTAAGATTGCCGATATCTGCAACAATCTCGGGGATACCAAGACGCTCGCCTGTCATCCCTCGACTACCACGCACCGCGCGCTGTCGGATGCGGAACAGGCCGCCATGGGACTTGACCGCAGCTGGGTGCGCGTGTCGGTCGGACTTGAGGATGGGGATGATCTTGAGGCAGACTTCCTCGGCGCGCTGAGCGCAGTGTAGATTCGATAAGGTGCCTCAAGGGATGGCCAGGCGCCCCCCGCCTCCACAGTATGAAGCGGTCACCGACGGCGTACGCATCCGTGTGCGCACCCGCTTCCTGCATGACGAGTCCGAACCCGGGCGCAGCCGGTTCATGTGGGCCTATACGGTGGACGTGGAAAACGAGAGCGACCGGACGTGGACGATAGCCCGCCGTCACTGGCGCATCGTGGACATGGCAGGGCGGATGCTGGCGGTGGACGGTGAGGGTGTCGTCGGCCAGATGCCAACCCTCGCACCCGGTGAGAGCTTCAACTATTCGTCGGGTACACCTCTCGCGACACCTTCCGGCATAATGAGCGGCACTTATGATCTGATTGACGAGCACGGCGCCGTGATGGTCGCAGTGATCCCGACCTTTTCGCTCGACAGCCCTTACGATACATCCCGGCCGAGCTGAAACCGCTCTAGCCGGCCCCGCCAACGGTAAGCGAGCCGACTTTCAAAGTCGGCTGGCCGACGCCGACGGGCACCGACTGTCCCGCTTTGCCGCATACGCCGACACCGTTATCCATAGCGAAGTCGTTACCGATCATCGTGACGTCCGAAAGCGCGGTGGGCCCGTGGCCGATCAGGGTGGCGTTCTTGACGGGCGCAACGATCTTCCCGTTCTCGACGAGGTAGGCCTCGGTGCACTGGAAGACAAAGTTGCCGGACGTGATGTCGACCTGGCCGCCGCCGAAATCGACAGCCCAGAGCCCGCGCTTGATCGAGGCGACGATCGCTTTCGGGTCATCGTTGCCGCCGAGCATCACGGTATTGGTCATGCGCGGCATGGTCTGGGACTCGTAGCTTTCGCGTCGGCCGTTGCCGGTCGGCTGCATGCCCATCAGGCGGGCATTCATACGGTCCTGCATGTAACCCTTGAGGATCCCGTCCTCGATCAGCACGGTGCGTTGGGTGGGTGTGCCTTCATCGTCGAAGGAGAGCGAGCCGCGGCGGGCGTCGATGGAGCCATCGTCGATGATCGTCACGCCCTTGGCGGCGACCTGTTCGCCGATGCGGCCCGCATAGACGCTCGTACCCTTGCGGTTGAAGTCGCCTTCGAGGCCGTGGCCGACCGCTTCGTGCAGCAGCACGGCGGGCCAGCCGGGGCCGAGGACCACTTCCATTTCGCCGGCAGGGGCGGGGATCGATTGCAGGTTCACTTCCGCTTTCTGGATCGCGCGGCGCACCATGGCCTGCCAGCGCGAGGGTTCGATCCACTCGTCATAGGCCGCGCGGCCACCCGCGCCGGCGCCGGCCGATTCGCGGC
>JBGTKN010000266.1:0-9356 GCA_041744615.1 Hyphomonas sp.
GCCGATGCGCACGGCGTGCCGCGCAAGGAGTTCCTCGAGAACTATATCGGCTGCGAGCTTGAGCCGGGCTGGTCTGAGCGCGTGCGCGCGATTTCGGCCAAGTGGAAACGCCTGATCGACGGCAAGGGCGGCGAGATTGAAATCGTTCGTGCCGAGATCACCGAGATCGCCACCGAGATCGGCATCCCGATCGACGACTTCCGCCGGATCGTTCAGACCGTGCAGAAGGGCGAGCGCGAAGCGCGTATTGCGAAGAAGGAGATGGTGGAAGCCAACCTCCGCCTCGTGATTTCGATTGCGAAGAAATACACCAACCGCGGCCTGCAATTCCTCGATCTCATCCAGGAGGGCAACATCGGCCTCATGAAAGCGGTCGACAAGTTCGAATACCGCCGCGGTTACAAGTTCTCGACCTATGCCACATGGTGGATCCGTCAGGCCATTACGCGTTCCATCGCGGATCAGGCGCGCACGATCCGTATCCCGGTTCACATGATCGAGACGATCAACAAGATCATCCGTACACAGCGCCAGATGCTGCATGAGATCGGCCGCGAGCCGACCCCGGAAGAGCTTGCCGAAAAGCTTGGCCTGCCGCTCGAGAAGATCCGCAAGGTTCTGAAGATCGCGAAAGAGCCGATCTCGCTGGAAACCCCGATCGGCGACGATGAGGATTCAAACCTCGGCGACTTCATTGAGGACAAGATGGCGCTGCTTCCGGTGGACGCGGCCATCCAGTCGAACCTGCGCGAGACGACCACCCGCGTGCTCGCATCGCTTACCCCGCGTGAGGAGCGTGTGCTTCGCATGCGCTTCGGCATCGGCATGAACACCGACCACACACTCGAAGAAGTTGGCCAGCAATTCTCGGTTACCCGCGAACGCATCCGCCAGATCGAAGCCAAGGCGCTACGGAAACTGAAGCACCCGAGCCGGTCACGGAAGCTGCGAAGCTTTCTGGATACCTGATCCTTCAGAACAAAACCGCACCGGTCGAGAGGCCGGTGCGGTTGACTGTCGCAACAGCTTTCCAAACTGCAATCCCAATCACAGATCAGGCACATGACCCCGTCGCCGACCTACGTGTATGACGGTGATTGCGTGCTTTGCTCTCGCGCAGTGCATTATGTGCTGCGCCATGACCGGTCCGACCCTCCTATCCGCTTCGTTGCGATAAAGTCCGGGGAGGGACGCCGGATCGCCGCTGAAAACGGTGTGAACCCGGACAATCCGCATACCTTCATTTACGTGGAAGAGGGCAAGGCGCATCTGCTTTCGGATGCTGTATTCGCCATGTCGAGACGGGTAGGTGGGCCGGGGCGCATGATAAGCGTCTTCCGTTTCGTACCGCGTCCGGTCCGCGACTGGTTCTACGCACGGCTGGCGAAGAACCGGTACAAGCTGTTCGGAAAACTTGACCAGTGTTATCTGCCGTCGGCTGACACGCGACACAGGTTTGTCTTGGAAGTGCCTGACCCGGAACCTACGATTCCGGGCTGAGCGTTGTCCGGCGCCAGAATCTTCGGGATTTATTCTTGCGCGTCAGGTAACTAATGCGCGCGCCGGGCGTTCTAGTGCAGCAAATCCCGACTCCAGGCCGACCCCGCCCTCAATCCAGGACCTCGCCCATGCGCGTGAAGATCGACGCTTCGCTCTCCTACCACTTTGCCGAGGCCGCGGATGTCGTGCTGGCCCTCGAAGCGATCCGGGCCGAGGATCAGCTGGTCGTTTCTGACCTGTTGACGCTGTCGCCGGCTTGCCCGCTGACGCTGGCGGATGGTCCGGAGCTGATGGGCCGGCGGCAGTGGACGACGGCGGGCGGGGACGTGAACATCCGCTACCAGGCGCTGGTCGATGTCACGCGCGGGCATGTCAACATTGCGGGTCTTTATGTGCCGCTGCGGCGCGACCTCCCGCATGACGTGATCAGCTACCTGATGCCGAGCCGGTATTGCGAGTCCGACCGGCTGGCGCCGTTTGCCGAGAGCCAGTTCGCCTCGGGCGCGCAAGGCGGCAACCAGGTGCTGGAGATGGCAGACTGGATCTACCGCAATTTCGAGTATGCCCCCGGGGTCAGCGATGCGACGACCACCGCGACCGACAGTTTCCTGATGCGGCGCGGTGTGTGCCGCGACTTCTCCCATACACTGATCAGTTTCTGCCGCGCCGTCGGCATTCCGGCGCGGATGGTGTCGGCCTATGCGCCGGGGATCAAGCCGCCAGATTTCCATGCGGTCGTCGAAGTCTGGCTCGACAATGCCTGGCACCTGATCGACCCGACGAAGCTGTCTTCGGAAGACAGCCTCGTGCGGATCGCCGTTGGCCGGGATGCAACCGATATCAGCTTCATGACCATCTTTGGCGCCGCCTCCCTGGTTGACCAGAGCGTTGCCGTATCGGTTCTCGCGCCGGAACCTGCGCCTACCTGAACGTATCGCAGGTGTTCGGGTCGCCGCTACGGTAGCCGCGCTCCAGCCATTCCATCCGCTGCGCAGCGGTGCCGTGGGTGAAGCCTTCGGGCGTGACCTTGCCGGTCATCCGCTTCTGGATCATGTCGTCGCCGATGGCCTGCGCGGTCTTCAGGCCTTCTTCCAAGTCGCCGGGCTCAAGCGCCACCGAGCCGCCCGAGACACTTGCAGCCTTGGCCGCCCAGAAGCCGGCATAGCAATCTGCCTGCAGTTCGAGCGCGATCGAATACTGGTTCGCTTCCTCCTGGCTGCGGGCGGCTTGCTGCGCCTCGCGGACTTTCTGCGATTGGCCGGTCAGCGTCTGGACGTGGTGGCCGAATTCGTGGGCGATCACATAGGCCTGCGCGAACTCTGCGCCCGAAGCACCGAGCTTGGTTTCCATCTCGCGCCAGAAGGAGAGGTCTAGATAGACTGTCTGGTCCGGCGGGCAGTAGAACGGACCCATCGCCGACTGGCCGAAACCGCAGCCGGTGTTGGTGCCCTGTTCGTAGAGAACGACAGTCGGCGGCGTGTAGCCGGGAAGGGCGGTGGTCCAGACATCGTTGATATTGGCGCCGATCACGTCGACGAACAGGCCGGCCTCGTCGGCGGGTGTGCCGTCCACGCCGGCCTGCTGCTCGCCGGTCACCTGCGAAGCTTCGCCCAGAACGGCCTGTGTCTGCGAAGGATCGATGCCGAAAACGAAGTAGCCGATCAAGGCGATCACCATCACGCCGAGACCGCCGCCGCCCACCGCCGCTGCGGGACTGAGCCCGCGCCGGTCTTCCACATTACCGCCGCGCCGTCCGCCTTGCCATTTCATCTGAGCTCTCCCTTGGGGCGGACACGATCCGTGCCGATGGTTTTCAGTGTACAGCCATACGGGCGCGCAGGGCCAGCCTTGCTGGCCGGGGAACTCGCTGGCATCTAGTCAACGAGGAAGAAGCGGAGCTGTTCCATGCGCCTCAACCAGGTGACCCTGCCTTGTACCGATTATGCGGCCAGCGTTGCATGGTGGCAGCGGTTCGGGCTGACGCTGATCGTCGACTCGCCGCCGCGCTATGCGCGGTTCGAGTGCCCGGTGTTCGACGGCGAGGAGCCTTCGACGCTGTCGCTGCACCAGGTCGAGGCAGTGGCAGAGGGCGAGGGCGTGTCGATTTACTTCGAGGTGGGCGATGTGTTCACCGAAGTGGGCGGGCGGTGCATGGCGGGCATCCACCCGCTCGGCGAACCGGAACGCAAGGACTGGCGCTGGACCGAAGCCTGGTACCGCGACCCGGCCGGCAACAGCGTGTGCCTCTACACGGCCGGGAATAACCGCCGGTTTCCGCCCTGGCGGGTTGGGGCGGAGGCGGCGGAGTAGGCAAAATCCATTAACGCGCCTCTTGCCGGTCAGGTTACTGATCCCAGATTGATTTGCGGGGTACAAACCGGATGCCTGCATGTCATTTGCCATCGTGCCGTTCAACGAAGCCCGCCGGAAAGACGTAATCCAGCTCGTCGACCGCGTGTTTCCCTCCCAGGGCCTGGTTGAGCGCCTCAGCATGCGAGTTTTCCAGACCCGCTGGGACTGGCTACTGGCGCTTGGCGGAATCCGGGATGGCCGCTTCTGGCTCGCGGTGAAAGACGACAGCGTGATCGGCACAGTCGGGCTCTACTCGACGTCCTCTGATGCTGCCTCGGCGCTCTGGCTCGGCTGGTTCTGCGTTTCGCCTCAAGCGCGCGGACAGCGGGTGGGGCAGGAGCTGATCGATTTTGTCGTCCGCCAGGCCAGCACGGAACGGCGCGCGTTCCTGCGCCTCTACACATCGACAGATCCGAACGAGGCAGCGGCCCAGTCCGTGTACGAACGGAACGGATTTGCTCTGGTGGCCGAAAAACAGCCCCTGCTCTGGAAACTGGCAGGAAGCCCGGTCAAGCTTTTGTACCGGGAACGGAGACTGGCCGGTGCGGGGTAGGCGAATGCGAGGCCCATTGAGGAGGAGTGGGAGGTGAGGGGCTTTTGGTTGGGAGTTTTCTAGTAAGATCATGCACGAAGTATAACACCGTGTACGGAGGTGTAGCGGAAGGATTTGAGGGATGCTTTACAAGAGCTTGATCGGGCTGGATTTTTTCGGGCGGGGGGCCGCGTTTATAGGCGCAAGTCCGGGGGGCTGGTCTCGCCGAGCCTCGAAAACTGCTTCATCCGAATGCAATCAATGCAAAGGGGATGTCGAATTTTTCTCACTCATTCTCGTTTTTTTCGCTCGGGGACGGTTCCGCTATCGCCGTGTATCGCGGCCGGTAGCTAGAGCCCGCCCGCGCGGATGTCTTGGGCGGCAGCCTTGCGCCTGGCGGTTTCCCGCGCCGTGTGTTCGCACTTGGCGCCCTGGCGTTTGTGGGGTTTGCAGAGGAGGCAGCCCGAGCGGGTCGATTTGGGACCCTTACGTTTGTAGTTTGCCATACCGCCCTCCCGTGTGGACGGGGGATATGGTGCGGGCCGGCTGAACTGCAACTGAATGAGGTTTAGCGTTCTTTCGGGTCCAGCGCGTCGCGCAGGCCGTCTCCGATGAAGTTGAGGCAGAGCAGGGTGACCGACATGGTGATGGCCGGGGCGAGCAGCATCCAGGGCTTGTCTTCCATCATGCTGGCGCCGTCGGCGATCAGCACGCCTAGCGAGGTCAGCGGTTCGTTCACGCCGAGGCCGAGGAAGGACAGAAAACTTTCGGCAAGGATGACAACCGGGATTGTCAGGGTGACATAGACCGCCACGGGGCCGATGACGTTTGGCAGAATGTGGCGGGTGATGATGGCGGTCTGCGAGACGCCGGCGGCGCGGGCGGCCTCGATGAATTCCTTGTTCTTTATCGACAGGGTCTGGCCGCGCACGATCCGGCTCATGGTCAGCCATTCGATGGCGCCGATGGCGGCGAAGATCAGCACGATGTTGCGCTCGAAAACGGTGAGCAGGAGGATGACGAAGAAGATGAACGGAAGGGCGTAGAGCACGTCCACGATCCGCATCATGAAATTGTCGATCCGGCCGCCAAGATAGCCGGCGACGGCGCCCCAGGTGACGCCGATGACGAGGCTGACAATGGTGGCGACGATGCCGACCATCAGCGAGATGCGCAGGCCGACCAGGAGGCGGGCGAAGAGGTCGCGGCCCTGCAGGTCGGTTCCGAGGATGTGCCAGTTCTCGAAGGTCGGCGCGATCGTGCGCAGGTCCGAGATCGTCTGGTGATTGTGCACCCAGACAAGCGGGCCGATGGCAGCGACAAGCACGATGATGCCGAACAGGACCATAGAGACCACAGCGGCCTTGTTGCGGAACAGGCGCGCGCGCGCGTCATCCCAGAGCGAGCGGCCGCCCTGGATGGCGATATTGACCGCTTCGGCGCGGCCGGTCGGATCGAGAACCGGGTCGAGGTGCGCCATCAGTCGTATTTCACCTTCGGATCGAGCATGGCGTAGAGGATGTCCGCCACGAGATTGAGCAGGATGATCAGTCCCGCATAGACAATGATCGCGCCCATCACGAGCGTGTAGTCGCGGTTGAGCGCGCCATCGACGAAATAGGAGCCGAGGCCGGGCAGGCCGAAGATCTTCTCGATCACCACCGAGCCGGTCATCACGCGTGCCATCGCCGGTCCGGCATAGGAGACCAGCGGCAGCAGGGCCGAGGGCAGCGCGTGGCGGGTGATCACGTCCCACTCCGAGAGACCTTTGGCGCGAGCGGTACGGATATGGTTGGCGCGCATCGTCTCGATGATCGAGGCGCGCATCAGGCGGGAGATGATGGCGATCTGCGCAAGCGAGAGGGTGAGGACCGGCAGGGTCATGTTGTGCCAGCTCATGCCGATATTCGGATAGCTGCCAAGTCCGCCGACGGCGAAGATGCCGGCGCCGAGGGCGAGCAGGAGGATGAGGATCGGGCCGATGACGAAACTCGGCACCGAGATGCCGACCATCGCGATACCCATGACGCCATAGTCGGTCGCCGAGTTTTGCCTGAGCCCTGCGAAGACGCCGAGCGCAGTACCGAAGATCAGCGAGATCACCATGGTGAGGGCGCCGATCGTCAGCGAGACGGGCAGGCCGTCCGCGATCAGGTCGTTCACACTCTTGCCGAGGGTCTTGTAGGACGGGCCGAAGTCACCCTGCAGCACGCCGCCAACATAGTTGAGGTATTGTTCGTGCAGGGGCTTGTCGAGGCCGAACTTCTCGGCGATGGCGCGTTCGGTGGCGGCGGGAAGCTTGCGTTCGCCGTCAAAGGGGCCGCCGGGTGCGGCGCGCATCATCAGGAAGGCAACCGTGATGATGGCGAGCATCGTCGGGATCGCAATCAGGAGCCGGCGGAACGTGTAGCCCCATGGAATCCTGCGAAAAGAACGTTGCAGCATCGACACGATGGTGAAAAGCCTCTGGTCACAACAGGTTGAACGGTCGGGGCGGCAACGCCCGCTTGGCAGGGGCCTTTACATTCCTTAGCTTGAGACGTGAAACGATCAAGCGATACGCTGCACTCGAGGAGAGCACTTTAATGGCCGACATCCGTCAGGTGACGCCCGATTTCGCGGTGGCCCCGCAATTGACCGAAGCCGATCTCGAAGCGGTGGCCAAGGCCGGCTTCAAGACGCTGATCGCGAATCGCCCGGATGGGGAAGGCGGGGTGGACCAGCCGCGGATGGGCGCGATTCGCGCCAGAGCCGAATCACTGGGACTGACCTTTGCCGCACTGCCGTTTACCGGCGCTCCGACGCCTGAAATCGTCGAGCGGATGGGGCATATCCTCAACGAGGCACCCCAGCCGGTGCTGGCCTATTGCCGGACCGGCACCCGCTCGATCACCGCCTGGGCGCTCGTGCACGCTGGACAGGGAGCCGGGGAAGATATTATCGACGCCGCAGCCGGCGCGGGGTACGATCTCTCTAGCCTGCGCGAGCTGTTGTGAGGCAGCCCAACTGACACAGTCGCGCCACAAAGCAGGTGTTGAAGCGGGGACCGAGACCACCGGCGGGACTGGTCTGGAAACGGGCCTCGGATTGGTACCTGCCGGCGTAAGCGGCGAAACTGGAGCAGTGCAGATGTCGGGCCGGATGTGGATTGACGACTTCAAGCTCGAGCAGGGCGTGATCCTGGTGAAGAAGACCGGCGCGCGGATCGTGCCGGACCTGGCGCTGCTGCACAGCATCTTCACCTGGTTCTGTTTCTATTTCTTCGTCCAGAACTGGCGCACCTGGCGCCTGATAACCGGGCACAAGCGCCCGACGATCGCTTTCTTTCCCGACAAACCGCGGCCGTGGTACTTCATCTGGTCGGTGATGCATGTGTCGGGGGCCAAGCTGGTCGAGGACGTCGCCACTGCCGACATTGTGATGCAGTTCGACGACTCGACCGAGACGGTCAACCGGACACCCGGCGTGAAGGCGGGCGCGAGGCTGCTGAACTTCGATTGCAACGATATTTCGAAATCCCGTGTCGCCGAAGCCTTTCAGACTGCCAGCGGCTATTCGCTCAGTGTCGATCCGCTGATTTATGCCGGACGGATGGTAGAGAAGTCGGAAGCCAATGCCGCCCATGACGGACGTATCATCGAAGGCCCCATGGACGAAGCCGTTCCCGGTAAGGCCTATCAGCGGCTGATCGATAACGAGATTTCCGGCGGCCTCGTGGAGGACCTGCGCTGCTGCCTGGTCGGCGGCAAGCCGATCGTGGTTTTCCGCAAGCGCCGCCCGCTCGGGCGCCGGTTCCTCAATGAGAATGTCGAAGTTCTGCTCGACGAACCCCGCAATTGCTATTCCCCAGATGAAATCCACGTGATCGAACGCTTTGCCGCAGAGATCGGGCTCGACTGGGGCGGGGTGGATGTCCTACGCGATCGCTCGACGGGACGAATCTACATCGTCGATGCGAACAAGACGGACATGGGTCCGCCGGTGGCTCTGAAACTCGGTAGCAAGCTGCGCGCAACGCGGCGGATGGCCCGGGCTTTCGCAGAGACATTCGCACCGAAGAGACGCTGATTGGCCGCTCGTCCGTTAACTGAAGGTTCCTGAGCGAATGGCCATCCCCTATGTCCGCGGTATCGAGTTCGAGTACGGCCGCGTAGACCAGGTCTCCCCCCTGATCCGCCGCATTATCGCGAACAATCCCGGCCCGTTCACCTATATGGGGACCGGCGTCTATATCATCGGCCAGGGCGAGGTTGCGGTGATCGATCCCGGTCCGATGCTGGAAGAGCATTTCGAGGCGCTGAAGGCAGCGCTTGCCGGTGAAAAGGTGACGCATGTGCTGGTCACCCACGGCCATTCGGATCACTCGCCGCTGGCCGCGCCGCTTGCCGAATGGGCCGGCTGCAAGACTTACTCGCTGTTTCGCGGTATCCACACTGCCAAGGACGAGTTGGGCAGCGAGGACGATCTGAGTTTCGTGCCGGACGTGGAGGTCGGCGACGGCGTGGTGATCTCCGGTCCCGGCTGGACGATCGATGTGATCGAGACGCCGGGACACACCGCCAACCATATCTGTTTCGGCCTGCGCGAAGAGAATGCCTGTTTTTCCGGCGACCATATCATGGGCTGGTCCACGACCGTGGTCGCGCCGCCGGATGGCAATATGGGCGACTACATGCGCAGCCTCGACAAGATCGCGGCGAAGGGGTTCGACATCCTTTGGCCGACGCATGGCAGCCCGGTACGCGGCAAGGAGTTTGTCGCCACGTTCATCGCCGAGTATGCGAGCCACCGCAGGGCGCGCGAAGCCTCGATCCTCGCCGAACTGCGCGGCGGCGAGACGTCGATCCCGGCGATGGTCGCGCGGATGTACAAGGATGTGGACCAGCGCCTGCACCCGGCCGCCGCGATGAGCGTGCTCGGCCACATGCTGGACCTGATCGAGCGCGGGATGGTGGTGACGCCCGACGCCGTG
>JBGTKN010000267.1:0-3589 GCA_041744615.1 Hyphomonas sp.
CGTACGCGCCCTTCGGGCCCGCCACGCGCGCCTCCTCGAAGAACCGGCGGAGAACGGAGAGAGTATCGGTCTGGTATTGCTTCAGTTTCATCAGATGCCCCCTCAGGCCCGCGCTTTGACGTCGTAGGGCGTCTGCTTGAAGGTGATGCGCTCGCGGTCAAGCGTCGCGAGCGTCAGCCGGGATTGTTCGCCATAGACGGTCAGCGGGCCTTCGAAGTCTGGAGCCAGCTTGGAAATACCCTCTCGGATCAGGGCGAGGGTCGCGCGGGTCAGCACGTTGCCGCCACCCGGCCGCTTGTCGCCGAGGATGCCGTTGTAGAGCAGCGCGTGGGCGCGGCCGTCCTGGATGCCGAGCAGTGGGCTGTCGCCACTGCCGTCCCACGGACGGTCGGTCTCCGAGAACCAGACATGCGCGGCCAGCACCGGGAAACGGATGTCCTGCCGGATATGGCCTTCCTCGTCGAAGACGGGTGGGCCCAGCCGGTAGAAGCGGAAACCGCCACCGCCCTTCCAGCTAGCGGCTTCCGAAATGCCGCCCTGTTCGCCGTCGATGACCTTCTGCAGGCGCGGCGCGCAGTGGGTGTGGGCATGCTCGCCCATTTCGATGCCGATGTATCGGCGGCCCATCTTGTGAGCGACGGCGGCGGTTGTGCCGGACCCGAGGAAGGAATCGAGCACGAGGTCGTTCGGATCGGTTGCAATGTTGATAATGCGTTGAATTAGGCGCTCGGGTTTCGGAGTCATGAAATTTACTTCACCGAACAGAGCTACGACTTCTTTCTTCGCCTCTTGGGTGTTTCCAACCTCAGTGTTCATCCACAAAGTCTGTGGAACAACGCCCTGCTTCACTTCCGTGAGGAACCGCTTGATCCGAGGAGTGTTGTTGCCGTCTTTGCCCCACCAGATCCTCCCGTCGCGATCCATCTCCCAGAACCGTTCCTCTGACACGCGCCAGTACATGCCGTTCGGAGGGCCTGCGATCACCCTCCCGCTGGGACACGTAATTGCATATCTGCCTGCACCGTAGAAGTTCCGCGCAGAAACGTCACCGGAAGTCCAAGCGCCGCGGGGATCATTGTCCGGGTTCTTGTAGCCTTTGTTCATCCGGTCGGAACGCGGCATTGGGTTTGGCACCCACTTGTCGGCATTCCGGGCAAAGACGAGAATATGGTCGTGATCATCCGAAAAATGCCGCGCGGTGTTCTTCGGCGAAAATACCTTCTGCCATAGGGTATTGGCGATAAAGTTTCGCCGCCCGAACACCTCGTCCATGATGACCTTGAGGTAGTGCCCCTCGTTATCGTCGATGGACACCCAGATCGAGCCATCCTCGGCAAGAAGATCGCGGAGCAGTTCCAGCCGGGGCCACATCATGGCCAGCCACTGCGTGTGCTCGAGGTTGTCGTCGTAGTGCTCGAAGGCGGAGCGTGTGTTGTAGGGCGGGTCGATATAGATGCATTTCACCCGGCCGGCATAGAAGGGCAGCAGGGCCTTCAGCGCTTCCAGGTTGTCGCCCTGGATCAGCATGTTGCCCGCGCCACCGTCGCCCGCCGACAACTCCGGGGCCTCTTCCAGCAGGCGATAAGGCACATGCTGCGCTGTGCGGATGTCCGCGTCCCGTGTCAGCCAGTTCAGTATCGGCATGTGCTACCGCTCGTCCTCTCGTTTCTTGCCGGAGGGTTCCACGGTCCGGCCGGTCAGCCGCTGGTACTCCTCGACCGCAAGGACGACGACAACCGGGCGCCCATGCTTCTCGACCACCACGGGCTCGGCCCGCGCCACGTCGATCAGCTGGCCGAAGTGATGCTTGGCCTCACGGGCAGACACGGCCTTCATGGGCCCCTCCCTGATTTGTGGTCAGAATGGTCACAATGCAGCGATGAGGTCAACGACCGGCGGCACTGCGACTTCCCCATCCGGGAGTTCGACGCCGGGGACATCTCGACCGGATGGAACCGGAATCGGAGTCCGCGCAAAACACGGGAAAAATGGGCTATAGAACAGATGCTTGAATGCTTTTCACCAAAACTGCGCAGTCAACAGGTCCAGAGAATATCGGCCCTTAGAGACCGCTTCCGGGCCTGGACCTGTCGCGGTTTGGTGCCGCTCCTTTGATAGCATAATGTGCAGCAAAGGAGACGAACTATGGGCACGGGAAGAACGGATGAATTCCGTAAAGATGCAGTGCGAATTGCACTGACCAGCGGGCTGACACGGCGACAAGTTGCAGATGATTTGGGCGTTGGGCTTTCGACGCTGAACAAGTGGGTGACAGCGCACCGCGACACGGATGTGGTATCGCCCGAGGATCGCGAGCTTGCGCGGGAGAACGAACGGCTTCGGCGCGAGAACCGCATCCTCAAGGAGGAGAGGGATATCCTAAAAAAAGCCACCCAGTTCTTCGCGAGCCAAAAGCCATGAGGTTTCGGTTCGTCGAAGAACAGCGCGGGGCCTTCCCGATCGACCGGCTGTGTCAGGTCATGAACGTCAGCCCGCGTGGATTGCGGGCCTTCCGCAGCCGAACTGCCAGCCGCAGGCAGCGCATGGACATGGTCGTTCTGGCGCACATCAAAGAGCAGTCGCGTCTGAGCCTGGGCAGCTATGGACGCCCACGAATGACCGAGGAACTGAAGGAGGTCGGTGTCGATGTCGGGCACCGGCGCGTCGGTCGCCTGATGCGCGAAAACGGGATCACCGTTGAAAGAATGCGCAAGTTCAAGGCGACCACCGACAGCGATCACACGTTCAACATCGCCCCAAACCTGCTGGATCGCGACTTCAGTGCAGCCGGGCCAAACCGGACACGGGCGGGCGGCATCAGCTACATCTGGACCCGCGAGGGGTGGCTCTATCTGGCAGTGATCCTTGATCTGCACTCCCGCCGCGTGATCGGCTGGGCCGTCAGCAACCGCATGAAGCGCGATCTGGCGATCCGGGCCTTGAAGATGGCCATTGCCTTCAGATCGCCGCCCAAAGGCTGCATCTTCCACAGCGATCGTGGCAGCCAATACTGTTCGCATGACTATCAGAAGATTCTGCGCCAGCATGGCTTCCGGGTCTCGATGAGCGGCAAAGGTAATTGTTATGACAATGCGGCCGTCGAGACGTTCTTCAAAACTATCAAGGCCGAGCTGATCTGGCGGCGTTCATGGGCAACCAGGCGGCAAGCTGAGATGGCGATCTTCGAATACATCAATGGCTTCTACAATCCACGTCGACGGCACTCAGCATTGGGCTGGAAAAACCCGGTCGCCTTCGAACGGAAAGTGGCTTAAACGAGCACCTGGAGCGGCACAAATACGTGACAGGTCCAGACCACGCCGTCGTCCGACACAAGCCGCGCCTGCTGAGTGACAATGGGTCCTGCGGCGGTGTCAGCAAATCGTGTTGGCGCGAGGGCCTGAAGCGAGCAGCAGCTTGAGCGCATCGAGGTAGGAGCGGTCCGCATTGTTCCGGGCGGCGTGCCATCGGCCGTAAGCGGCAAGGTTCTTTGACGCGGGGCCGCAGAAGGGTTGCATGAAGGCGCGGAACCGGCCGATCAGGGCGTTGACGGTGTTTATATGGTGGCTGCGCGGGGTACGCTTCGTCC
>JBGTKN010000268.1:0-4641 GCA_041744615.1 Hyphomonas sp.
TGGGCCGAGGCTGTGTAAAAACGCTCTGACTTTCCATGCGTGGTGATCTTTCGCCGGCGGGCGTTCTGATCAGGCGATTGCCTGGATCAGCGGTCCGACCCCGAAGATGGCGATCATCCTCTTCAGATTGTAGGCGAGTACCTGAAGGCTCATCTCGGTTTTGACCTTTGCGAGGCTCTTTGTGAGGAAGTGTGTCGCGCCCATCCAGCTTTTGATTGTTCCGAACGGGTGCTCGACCGTCCGCCTGCGGATTTTCATTGCGCCGGGCATTCTTTCAATGCCGCGGCTGCATAGCGTCGGGTGTCAAACGGCCGGGGGCTGGACGCCGATCGGCACGCTGCGCCACTGATTCCGCTGGGGCTGGAGGGGTCGACTGCTAACACCGACTCACACAATTGCAGCATCAACACACAACGGCAGACGGATCGATGACCGGGAGGCCTGCTGAGATCCCCGTATGGCGCTTGCCAAAATTTCTATTTTACGGTAACATTGAAGCTTCTTAAGATTGACTACTTTGCTGAAAGACGGAGTGTCTCTTTTGGCCGGATGACTTTGTTGCTCAAGAAATCGGAGAGGGCAGATGGCCAAGAAATCGGCACTAAAGGCAGAAAAGCCTGACCAACAATTCCTCTCACTAGACGAGATAACTACTGAGGCAGAGAAAGCACTTGTCGACCTCGACGCATCTCTGACGGCTGCCGGAGCATTGATCGAACTCACCCTCTCGGACGGCCACTCGCTTAGCAGTAAGTTACTGTACAAGAGAATGATGTCCCTCGACTTCTTAGTCCGACAAGCGGGTTCTGCAGAGGACATCGTTTGGGTGGCAGTCAACCAAGTCGGCATCGTTTCGAGCAAAGGCTGAGTTGGAAATCATCGGAGCAAAGGCGCAGGGCGCTCGGTTTACGAATGGCTGTTCGATCATGCCGAGCCGGGCCGATGCGCAATTTGCGTCACCGCTTGACCGTAGTTGAAGCAGGATCATGAAGGGGCGCTGAGTGACCCCTCTCCGCCTTCTTTCGGGAAATCACCTCTGAGGCAGTCTGCAACTCCCGGGTGTTTCGCTTTACACGCCGGGTGAACCTGTGGAGATTGCCAGTCGGTTTTGCATTGAGGGGCGCAATGATCAGGACAGGAAACCCCGAAACCGGTGCGCCGCACTTGAAGTCACATATTGTGACGTCAAGTTGGAGCTGCCGATGACGGAGCCTTCGATCGACTTCAACACAGAAGAACCGCCGCCGATCCATTCGGTGCGCGGGCTCGATGTAGTGATGGACTCCGATGTGGCGCGCCTCTTTGGTGTCCGCACTTCGCAGCTGAACCAGCAGGTCACCCGCAATCCAGAGAAGTTTGGCGAGGATTTCGCCTTCATGCTGACTTCCGAAGAGTACGATGACTTGAAGTCCCAGCATGTGACATCAAGCGGACATGGGGGGCGGCGCAAACCGCCGGTCATGTTCACTGAGCACGGCGTGGTCATGGCCGCGACGGTGCTCAAAGGTCAGCAAGCTGCGGCAGCGACGCGTTTCATCGTGAAGACGTTCGTTGCTGCCAGGCGCGGCGTGCTGGCGGTCGTGAGCGGGCAGAATGTACCGGCCAAGGTAGATCCGCGCACCGTGCTTCCGCTTGCGGGCGAGGCCCGGCACGGCCTTATGGCGAAGCTCGATGCGGCCCTCGGCCGTGTCCTTGACGCTATTGCTGGCCCTGAGGCCGCAGACGGCGTGCGCGAGGAAGCCCGCGCCGTCGCAACAGAAGGCCTGAAAGCCATCAAGGAACACTTGAAAAAGCAGGGTTTCGAAAACGAGAAGACCGCCGCCGAAGTACGCAAGCTGTTAAAGGAGGCAGATCTCCTCGACGCCGAAATCATGGCGAAGGGCATTGAAACCGAACACCGGCGCCTGGCGCTCGTTGCCAAGCAGTTGCGGGTCGTGCTGGAGATGCAACGCTACATGGAGACCGGCAGCGCCGAGAGCCTATTGAGCCTGCTCAAGGAGCTGGGAGACTAAATGTGCCCGCGCTGACTGTGCCTCAGACGCAGTGCTGCCCCGGACAGTCTGAATGCGCTATCTGCTTGCCGGGAGGAGAACGTGATTCGGCGATGCACGTCGCCCGCTGATAGGATTGCAAGCGCGGACGAATCAACCTCAGGTAATCAGCATCTTTCTTTCTCACCCCGAAAGGATGACTGCTGACCCATGCCAGCTGAGACCCCGCGCCGACAAGGTGCCCCTGCCCGACCCTCTGTTTACGCCCCTTCCGGTATGCGACTTGACGAGACCGACATCAAACTGCTTCGCGTTCTCCAGGAAGGCGCCCGCGAGCCGATCAAGACATTGGCTGAGCGTATCGCCCTTTCGCACAATGGCACGCTTCACCGTCTCAACCGCCTAGAAGATTCAGGCGCCATCCTGCGTTATATGGCCGACATCGATGAAGGCATCTTCGGAACCTGGCCCTTCTACTGGGTGCAGATTGGCCTGACCCAGGCTGGCCGCGCCAATCGCAACCGTCTTGAAGCGGCGATCATCGCTGCGCCCGAAATCACGCAAGCGTCGGAGCTTGTCGGCGTATTCGACCTGACACTGAGGATTGCGCTGCAGAAGCCGGCCGACTGGACGCGGCTTCAGGCGCAGCTGGATCCTTCCGCCGATCTCATCCAGACTGCGCACCTTCATCCCCTAGGACGTGTGATCAAGCAGGTGAGCCCGCACCCGCTTTTCATTCAGGACGGGGATTAGAGATGGCAGATCCAGACTGCCCATCTGTTCAAGCGCGGCTGGCGCCATCTGGGTTGCCGACGTGAGCCGTTCGGGCAAGGGCCGCCAGCCGTTGGGGGCCGACCTCGTCGTCGGCGCCAACATTCGGAAGCTGCGCGCTAAAAATGGACTGACGCTCCAGGAACTCGGAGCGCGGCTGGGCATGAGCCATCAGCAGATCCAGAAATACGAGACCGGCAGCAACCGTGTCTCTGCAGGGGTGCTCTATCACGTCGCCCGCGTCTTCTGCGTTCCGGTCGAGTCGCTGTTCGAAGGCGATGAGGACGAAGCAGGCCAGGATACGGCAGCGACGCAGCTCGGCCGGGCACGAAAAAAATGCCATGTCGTGATTGATCGCACCACGTCTCTGCCCGCCCTGAACGCGATGACCAAGGTCCTGCGGGCCTTGCAGGACGAGACCTGATCGCACCTGATACACGAAATTTACCAAATCCCGCCGTACCCGGATGAAGGTGTGCGCCGAGGCCGCAGGCTCTGTGCAACCTGCACAATGGGCGCGGCGGTTTTGGAATCCGTGCAGACCGGCGGGGGGCGCGCTGGCGAAGTCTTCGTTAATTCGCGCGTGAGGCGTGCGGTCTCTCCAGTCGCCCGGCAGGCGTTCCGGCTCGCCGCCTCTCGCCCTCGTGACCGATGGTCCGTGTACGACCCGCGAGATGACTTGCGGCAGGCACTCACGGCTCACTATGCGTTTCGCACTCGCCTTTGTCATTCCGCCCTTGCTGTTCATCACAGGCCTCGCGCTCGCGACCGGATTCATCGTGGGCGTGTTCGACGGCCACCCTGCCCTCGGAGCGCCGCTGTTTAGCGCGGGCGGCGAACCTGTCTACTCGCCCTTTGCAGTCATTGGCTGGACTGAGGTCCATGCGGAGCAGTTTCCAAAGCCGTTTGCGCTGGCCCGGCTGATTGTACTCGCGGGTTTTGCGGCCGCTGTCCTCGCCTTCTCGCTTCTCATCCGTACTCGTACCAAGCCGCCGCCTTTCGGCAAGGATGCCTGGGGCACATTCAAGGATGCATCCGAAGCCGGGCTCTTTGCAAAACGCGGCACGCCGCTTGGGCGCCTTGACGGTGAGATCCTCTGCTTTGACGGGCCGGAGCACCAGCTGCTGGTCGGCGCCTCGCGGTCCGGCAAGGGCCGGGGCCATGTCGTGCCGACACTCCTTGCCTGGCCGGGATCGGCGCTCGTGCTGGACGTCAAGGGAGAGCTTGCGAGCGGCGATGGGCGTCACGGGTTTCCCGGCACGGCTGGGTACAGAAGCACGCTTGGCCCTGTTCTTCAGTTTGCGCCGACGAAGGCCAGCTCCGCTAGGTTCAATCCCCTGTTCGAAGTACGCAAGGGCGCCAACGAAGTGCGCGACGTTCAGAACATTGTCGATATCATCGCCGATCCGGCAGGTGACGGGCGCCATTCGGATTTCTGGGACAAGTCTGCCAAGCAGGTCCTGATCGGCGTCATCATCCACGTCCTCTATGCCGAGCCCGCCCATCGCAAGACGCTTGCAGTCGTTCGGTCAAAACTCAGCGACCTCAAAGCCACCGCCGACGAGATGGGCCGCACGCTGCACCTGACGGACGCGCTCACCGGCGAAAGCCAGGTTCATCCGGAATGCAAACACGGCTCGGACAGCTTCCTCGCCAATGAGGAGCGGCTGCAGTCGGGCCTGAAGGCGACGGCGGAGAGTTTCTTCGGCCTGTTCGCCGATCCGCTGGTTGCCGAGATGACATCGGCGTCTGATTTCCGTGTGGCGGACCTGATGTGCGGCGAGAAGCCGGTCACGCTTTACCTTCAGCCGCCGCCGTCGGACGCGGCGCGCCTGATGCCGCTGATGCGGCTCATCCTCAACCAGATGGCGCGCGCGCT
>JBGTKN010000269.1:0-2013 GCA_041744615.1 Hyphomonas sp.
TGGATGACGCCGACGGCCCGCGATCACAAGGACGGGGCTACGACGTTGGCGAACACGCCGGTGAACGGCCTGCTTGGCCGCCAGGTCCTGGTAACGCCGATGGCTGGGAGCGATACCTCCGAGCTGCGCCGGACCTTGAACCCGCTGTTCGTCGAGGCGCTGATGGGCTGGCCCACCGGGTGGACCGGCTTCGCCTCTGTGGCAACGGCGTGGTCCCCCTGGTTGCGGCGCATGCGCTGCGAACTCTGGCGGCTGAATTTCTAGCCGATGGATATGCACAAGGAAAGGTAGGCAACTTTATTGATTGAATTTCATGGATTCCTGCGGACGGTCATCTCTTTCGACGCGGCCAAATCCGGCAACTTCTACCGAGCAAATTGCGCTTATTGACACCGCACGAGTGGAATATCCCAGCGAGCTGGGCACGACCTGGCCGGTGCGCCGTTGTAGCTATAACTATATGTAGATCCCTTATTCACCCAATTTTGATGAGTTTGACCTTGCGACAAGCGAAAGCTATTCGTTCCGTACTGTCCATTTGGACCATCACAAATGAACACGTCGACGGTCTGGGCAGAATTTCCTATCCAACTCGCAAGACCTGCGCAATAAGAACTATAAATTCTATTCTGGGCACTTGCAGACACAGCGAACATGCAGGTAAAAGTAACACTAGCGTACAAAAAATTCCGCATAACTTCCATCGCTCCGACATAAACTTTCTTCGTTGAGTCTACCACAAATGGTAACTGCGACGGATTCACGAACCCGTGATCGTCGCAGTATCGCCCCTCGCCCGGCTTGGCGTTAATCGCCGCCCCGTTAGGACGGCGCCCATCAACCTGTTGGGATCCGGCGCCTCAGGCGGGGAGTCTGTACACGCGCCCCCGGTTCTCGACCTTCTCCGAGGTCACCTCGAGCCCGAGTTTCTTCTTCAGCGCCCCGGCCATCGCGCCGCGCACCGTGTGCGACTTATGCCGACCTCGGCATAAGTCGCATTATGCCGATTTCCGGATTATGCCGATGTAGTCCTGCAAACCATTGTTTCTGGTGGAGACCGCTGCGAAGGGGTCGGCATAATCCTTGGAGGTCAGGGTTGGTAACCTCTCCTCGTTCACATCGAAACGAGGGGATATCATGTTGGTCGATCAGAAGAAGAGGCGTGTCAGGAACCCTGTCCCGGTCCTTTCGAAGGGGCTCGAGGAGGATTTGCGGCGGCAGGGATACGCGCCCGGCACTATCTGGAGGCATCGAAAGCTGCTGGGTGAACTGAGCAGCTGGTTGCGGGGTCAACAGATCGCGATGGGCGATCTGTCCATGGCTCAGGTTGATCGGTTCATGGCGGATCGCCGTGCCGCTGGTGTGCGCAAACTCAAGACGCGCAGGGCACTGGACCCTATTCTCGGCCATCTGCGCGGGCTGAAGCTGGCGCCCGCGGCCGAAGTCCCGGTGGAGGACGACCCCGCCCGGGCAATCCTGAACCGCTACCGGCGGTTCCTGACCACGGAACACGGTCTGGTCGCGGCGACGGCCCTGCGATATGTCGATTGCCTGCGCCCGTTTCTGGACCGCAGGATGGCGGCGGGTGATCTTGATCTTGCGGACCTGACCCCGGCCGATGTTACCACCTTCGTGGTGGCATGGTGCCCGTGCCTGAACGCCGGCGTGGCGAAGCTGACAGTCACGGCGCTGCGTTCGTTCCTCGGCTTTCTGCATCTGGACGGCGTGACGGAGCGCTCGCTTGTCCCGGCCGTGCCGACGGTCTTGCGTCGCCGGCTGGCCGGGTTGCCCAAGGGGCTCGAGCCCGATCAGGTTCGGCGCCTTCTCGCGGCGTGCGATGCCAGCACGGTCGTTGGCATCCGCGATCTGGCTATCCTGACCCTGCTGGTACGCCTCGGCCTTCGGCGCGGCGAAGTCGCCGGGCTCGGGCTCGACGACATCGACTGGCGCGCGGGCACGATCCGCGTGCGCGGCAAGGGCAATTGTCACGAACAGCTCCCCCTTCCGCCAGAT
>JBGTKN010000270.1:0-5120 GCA_041744615.1 Hyphomonas sp.
ATGGGTCAGCGGCATGGCGACAATCGCCGGCACGTCATACGGGTGCACACGGTTCACCAGCGCCTCGATCTTCGCCCAGTTTGCCTCCGGCGCCTTGAGCCAGAGAATGAACTCGAACGACTGCTCGATCACTCCTTTCCACCGATAAGAAGACGTCACCGGCCCCTCCAGGTTCGCGCAAGCCGCCAGACGCCCGTCCAGCGCTGCATCGGCGATATCCTCGGCCACGCGCCGGGAGGGACAGGTGATCCGGACCAGGATGAGTTTCGCCACGCTCAGAATTCCTTGCCATTGATCGGGTGGATGGTGACTTGAGACCGGTCGAGTCCGTCAATGCAGCGCAGGTTGACCGCCGCCATCTCTTGGCCATCCGGGCGGATGCCGATCCCGAAAGCCTGCGTGCCGCAGGTCGTGCAGAAGTTGTGGTCAATAGTGCCGCGATTGAAGTGATAGGTCGTGAACGCACCCTCGCCCTTGGTCAGCCTGAAATCCGGACGCGGCAGGAAAGCGAGCACGAAGCCCTTCTTGTCGCAGTGCGAACAGTTGCATTCGAGCCCGGTCGAAAAGTCGCCCTCGGCTTCGAACCGCACCGCGCCGCAATGGCAACCGCCTGTCACATGGATCATGCCGCTCTCCTAGATATCCATTCCAAGCGCCTTGGCGACCGAGAACACGTCCTTGTCGCCCCGGCCGCACATGTTGAGGATAAGCAATCCGTCCTTGCCGAGATCTTTCGCCACTGCGCCGACGCGGGCGATGGCATGCGCCGGCTCCAGCGCTGGGATGATGCCTTCCAGCCGTGTGCACAATTGGAAGGCGTCCAGCGCCTCGTCATCCGTGCACGACAGGTATTCCGCACGGCCCATGTCACGCAGGAAGGCATGCTCCGGCCCGATGCCCGGATAGTCGAGCCCGGCTGAAATCGAGTGCGCATCTATGATCTGGCCGTCATCGGTCTGGAGCAGGTAGGTCCGATTGCCGTGCAGAATGCCCGGCCGGCCGCCATTCAGCGCCGCCGCATGCATGCCGGTCTCTATGCCGTGTCCCGCCGCCTCAACGCCGATCAGGCGGACGCCTTCGTCATCAATGAACGGATGGAACAGGCCGATCGCATTCGAGCCGCCGCCGATACATGCCATCACGGCGTCCGGCAGGCGCCCTTCCCTCTCGAGAATCTGCGCGCGCGCTTCCTTGCCGATCACCGACTGGAAGTCGCGCACAATCTCCGGATACGGATGAGGCCCCGCCGCCGTGCCGATGCAGTAGAAGGTCGTCTCGACATTGGTCACCCAATCCCTGAGGGCTTCGTTCATCGCATCCTTCAGCGTGCCGGTGCCAGACGAGACCGGCACGATCTTCGCGCCGAGGAGGCGCATGCGGAACACGTTCGGCTTCTGCCGTTCGACATCCGTCTCGCCCATGAACACCACGCATTCGAGGCCGAAGCGCGCGCAAATCGTCGCCGTCGCAACGCCGTGCTGGCCCGCGCCCGTCTCCGCGATGATCCGCTTCTTGCCCATCCGCCGTGCCAGCAACACCTGCCCGAGGCAATTATTGATCTTGTGCGCGCCGGTATGGTTCAGTTCGTCGCGCTTGAAGTAGATTTTCGCCCCGCCGAAATACTCTGTCAGACGCTCGGCAAAGTAGAGCGGCGACGGGCGGCCCACATAATGGGTCCACAGGTCCTGCATCTCGGCGGCAAAGGCCGGGTCCTGCTTGGCCTTGCGGTACTCTGCGTCAAGCTCCAGCACGAGGGGCATCAGCGTCTCGGCAACATAACGTCCGCCGAACTCGCCAAACCGGCCGTTCGCATCCGGCCATTTGTCCCAGGTATTGCGCAGGTCCATTATTCTTCCTTTGATCCCTGCTGCGCGATGGATCGCGCTCAAGGCTGCTTTAGTTTCCTTTTGCCGCGCGGATAAAGGCCCGCACCCGTTCCCTGTCCTTTAACCCTCGTACCCGTTCGACGCCAGAGGACACGTCCACTGCCGGCGCAGTAGTTTGGCGTATCGCCCCGGCTACATTCTCCGGCGTCAGCCCTCCCGCCAGTATCCAGGGTTTTGGCGCTGCCCAGTCCTTCAGCAGGGTCCAGTCGAACGCGGCTCCATGACCGCCTGCGCGGTCAGCGCCCTCCGGGGGTTTGGCGTCCAGCAACAACCGGTCAGCCGCGCCATACTCGGCCGCTCGGGCCAAATCGCCGGCTTCCCGCACGCCCAGCACCTTCCAGACCTCCGCCCCGGTCATCGTCTTGATCCCGGCCACCCGCTCCGGCGTCTCGCTCCCATGCAACTGCAGGACCGGGAATCCGAGCGCCGCCACCGCCCGCACCTCGACGTCGTCCGGATCGAGCAGCACCGCCACCGGCACCGCCTTGCCGACGGACAGGAGCAGGGTCTGCGCTGCCGCCAGGGTTACCTGCCGGGGGCTGACCGGGAACATGAACCCGATCCAGTCCGCCCCCTGCCGCGCCGCGAAGGCGACGAGGTCCGGGTCCTTGAGTCCGCAGATCTTCACTTGGGTCATGCACAGCCAGCTAATCCACACCGGCGCTTTCGTCCACTCCGCCTGCCTTTTGGCCGCAGCTCGCCGCCAGGCCGGCCGCCGGGAGACAGTGAGCCCCGGGCGAGCTGGCGGCTCACCAGCGCTTGATCCGTATACAGATTGGTGGGAAAAATTAATCTTCCTTGGTTTCCGGTAAATTGACCATTATCGCTGAATTCACACTGTGCTGTCAGAGGTCACTGGGAACCGGCAGTATGGGTTACCCCGATGGTGCAAGCGACGCCACATTCAACAGACTCAGGACCAGCATCGCGGTTTGCGCCGCTGCGCACCCTCAGTGCTGTGGTCGTGCTCGCCAGTATTGCGCTCCTCGCTGCGGCGCCGACGCCCGACGCGGTGCAGGTCCAGCTCGGCATTGCGACGATTGCAACTTACTTCCTGATGAGCTGGCTGCGACCCTCGGGCGGCCCCTTCCGCACGTTCGTCGCGCTGCTCATCGTCTTCACCAGCACGCGCTACATGATCTGGCGCGTCACCGAAACGATGCCGACGGATTCAGCGCTGTCGATTCTCGGCGGCCTTGTCCTGCTCGGCGCCGAGACCTATGGCTATATCCTGCTGCTGCTGTCGACCTTCCTTTCAGTGGATGTCTACAAGCGCCCGGCGCGCCCAGCGCCGGTCTCTCCAGCAGCTTGCCCGACGGTCGACATTCTGATCCCGAGCTACAACGAGCCGGATGATCTTCTCGAAGTTACCCTGACCGCCGCCCTCAACGTGAACTACCCGGCGGGCCGCGTGAAGGTCTATCTGCTGGATGATGGCGGCACGCTCGGCAAGCGCACCCAGTCCGATCCGAAGAAGGCCGCGGAGGCGCAGGCGCGCCACGATCACCTGCAGGAAGTCTGCGTCCGCCTCGGCGCACACTACCTGACCCGCGACAAGAACGATCATGCCAAGGCCGGCAACATCAACGCCGCGCTGCAGAAAACCGATGGCGAACTGATACTCATCCTGGACGCCGACCACGTTCCGTCCACGGATATCCTGACGCGCACAGTCGGTTACTTCATCGAAGACCCGAAACTCTTCCTCGTCCAGACCCCGCACTTCTTTCTCAATCCGGACCCGCTGGAGCGCAACCTCGACACGTTCCGCAACATGCCGAGCGAGAACGAGATGTTCTACTCGGTCATCCAGCGCGGACTGGACGGACTCAACGCCTCCTTCTTCTGCGGCTCAGCTGCCCTGCTCCGGCGCAAGTACGTCATGGAGATCGGAGGCATCCAGGGTGAGACGATCACCGAAGATGCCGAGACGGCGCTTGAACTTCATTCAAGGGGTTACCGAAGCGCTTATGTCGACCGCCCGATGGTTGCCGGCCTTTCGCCCGAGACCTTCTCGGGCTTCATCGTGCAACGGATGCGCTGGACACAAGGGATGGTCCAGATTTTCCTTTTGAAGAACCCGCTGCTGAAGAAGGGCCTGACGCTGGCCCAGCGCATCGGCTACTTCAATTCCTGCTTCTACTGGTTCTTCCCCCTCGCACGCATGGCCTTCATCCTCGGCCCGCTGCTCTACCTATTGTTCGGTGTTCAGGTCTATGTCGGCGACCTGTCCGACTTCCTGATGTACGGCCTGCCGCATATCGTCGGCGCACTGATGTTGTCATCCATCCTCTACGGCCACACGCGCTGGGCCTTTGCCTCGGAGCTTTACGAAGTCATCCAGTCGATCCACTGTTCCGGCGCCATCCTGCAGGTGCTGCGCAATCCGCGCTCGCCGAGCTTTGCCGTGACCCCCAAGGGCGAAAATCTCGACGAGAACTTCGTCTCGCCGCTGGCCCGCCCATTCTACATCCTGATCGCCATTGTCTGCCTCGGCCAGATCGCAGGCATCATCCGTTTCTTTGCCGATCCGGTCGGCGCCGGTGTCATCTCGGTGCTTCTCTTCTGGAACACCTTCCACCTCCTGCTGCTCGTCTCGGCGCTGGGCGTCCTCTACGAGCGCTCGCAGCAGCGCGTCTTCCCGCGCTTTGATACCGACCGCCCCGTCACGCTGCACCAGCCGGGCACATCCCTTCCCGGCACCATGACGGACATCTCCATCACCGGCATGGGCGTGCGTGTGCCACACGTGGCGGGGAAAAGCTTCGCCATCGGCGACCTGTTCCACACCGACGCCCAGGAACTCGGCGCCACCTCGCCGACCAGGCTCGATCTGAGGGTCCTGTCGGTACTCGAGGGGCCCGACAGCCAGAAGCTTGGCCTAAGCTTCGTGATCCAGACGCCGGATCAATGGTCGGCCGTTGTCTCTCTCATGTATGCGCGCAGCGAGAACTGGAAAACGTTCCGTGATGGCCGCGCCAGCGCCGACAACATGGGCGCCAAAATCGCAGGTCTCGTTCGCGCCAGCCTCTCGCACGCCCTCATCCATATCCGCGCCGTTACCCGGGAAATCCGCACATGATCACCGTCGTTCGTTCCGCCGCGCTTGCCGCCTTTCTGGCGGCCGCACCGCTCGCCCCGCCGGCCATCGCGCAACAGGCCGCCAGCGACGATGCCGTCTATGACGTCTATGCCCGCTTCCGCGGCGATCCGGAGAAGGTCACCGAGCAACTC
>JBGTKN010000271.1:0-2510 GCA_041744615.1 Hyphomonas sp.
CGCCGCGTTTTCGGCGGGTGAAGCCGCCATCAAGGCGCACCCGGATGCCGGTCAGGCGGGTTTGCTCGTCGTCGATGCGATCTCCGTTGACGGCGGCGAGCGCGGCGTGGGCGAAAGCCTTGCGGTGCTTGCCGATACAGGCGTCAGCCTGCCGACCTGCCAGCGCGCGTTCAACGACACGATGGCCGGGCGCAATGTCACCTTCGAGTCCGGCAATGCCCGCATCTCGCCGGTCAGCGCCCGCCTGCTTGATGCCGTCACCGGCGTCGCGACGCTGTGCAACCAGTTCATCATCGAGATCGGGGGCCATACCGACTCGCGCGGCGCCGATGATTTCAATCTCCGCCTCTCGCAGGAGCGCGCGGACGCGGTCCGCGCCTATCTCGTCGGCAAGGGCGTATCGGAAGACGCTCTGATCTCGGTCGGCTACGGCGAAACCGCACCGCTCGATCCCGCGCCCACGCCGGAAGCCTATGACCGCAATCGCCGCACCGAGTTCAAGGTCATTGCGCGCTAGAAGCCGAGCACGAGCCCTATCGATGGCGGCACTTTCGCGTCCAGCGTATCGCTCCAGGCGGCCGCGATTGCGTCCTTTCCCGTCGCCGATTGCGGCGTGAGATAATCACCGGACGCGGCATAGAAACTCCGCATCGCCTTGCCGAGCCGTGCGTTCAGCACCTCCGGCCCGAGCGCTTTCGCGCGGTCCGCCGCATAGGTCGGCACGAAGAAGAATTCCGGTTGCGGATCGGGCAGGGCAATCGGCGCGCGGTTGCCTTCCCAGTCGGTTACCCCGATCACCAGGCTGCGCACCAGCCGGTCCTTCAGCGCATTGTGCACGTCCGCCGTCAGCGTCGGCCGGCCGAGGAAATCGACGTAAGCCGTCAACCCGCGCGCATGCAGCCGGTCCGCCGCGTCATAGGTCTCCACCCGCGCATAGAGGCCAAGCCCCTCGACATAGGCCTTGTTGCCAGCCGAGGTCAGCCCCACGGATTCCACGCCGCCGCGCTTTTTGAGGCAGTGCGCCAACGCCAGCGCGGTCTTTGAGGACGCGCTCGAGATTACCACCGTCTCCGGCACGTTCTCGCCCGCTTCCATAAGGCAGTCGTCGATCATGAAACCGGTCGTGAACAGCGGCCGGAACAGCATCTGCTGCGCTTCCAGCTTTGCGTCATAGCCAGGATCTGCGGCGGTGAAGATGTAGGTATTGTAGATCGGCGCGAGGCCCTGCCGGTTCGCGGCGCCGTCCATGAAGCTCTCCCTGCCCGCCCGTACCGGCTGCACATCGAAGCTCTCCGAAATCGGGAGATAGCCATACACGCGCGCGCCCACGGCGACGCCGTCGGCATTCGATTCCGTCACCGTCGCAAAGCCCCAGACCGGCACGCGGCCCCAAGCGGGATCGGCGGCAGGGAAGAAGTTCCAGTAGCCCATCGCCTCGCCGAACGTGGCATAGGTCACGTTGTTGGCCGTCAGAGCAAACGCCTCGACCTTTAGCCGCGCAGCGCTCGGCGCCAGCGGCCCCGGCTTCGTGTCGGTCCAGGTGCTCTCGCGCAGGTCTGCGCGTTTGATCAGGAAGTCTGCCATGAACGTCCGTCCCCTTGGATGTTACGATTTCGTCTTGCCCATAAAGGCGCCGATTCGCGCCTGCATGTCAGGGCCAACGCCCTCGCAGTTCAGTACTTCCCATTGCAGCCCGCTGTCCATGTCGCGCGCATCGGTGGCCTCCAGCAAACGTTTGTTGGCAGCATGGCTGAACGGCGAGTTCGCCAGTATTTGCTTGCCCATAGCTTCAATTGCGGCCTCAAACTCCGCATCCGGAACAACCTTCTCGGCGAGCCCGATGCGGAGCGCCTCGGCCGAACTGATCATCTCCGCCGTGAACATCAACCGCTTGGCGGTCGCCGCGCCTACCCGCCGCGGCAGGCGCTGGCTCATGCCCCAGACCGGCGTCAGGGCCCATTTCGCATGCGTGTCGCCAAACCGCGCGCTCTCGGCTGCCAGGATGAAATCCGCCGCCAGCGCGACTTCCAGCGCGCCGGTATAGCAATGCCCGTGGACAGCCGCGATCACGGGCTTCGGCAGCCGCTCCATCAGGCGCAGCGTTTCCGAATGCCAGCCGCGCGACGGCACCTTCTCGCCCTCAGCAATATCGGCAAGGTCATGCCCCGCCGAGAAACATTTGCCCGCCCCGCGCAGCACCACGCAGCCGACGGTGTCGTCCTTGTACAGATCGCTGACATGTTCGCGCAATTCCCGGAACATGCCGACCGTCAGTGAGTTCAGCTTGTCTGGCCGGTTCAGCGTCAGGACCGCGAGGCCGTCCTTGTCGGCGCGGGTGACGAGACCGCTCATGTGCCGAGGTCCACTGTCAGCGAGGAAATCGCGTGCACGAACTGGTTCGGGGCCAGCACCTGCTCGCCCGTCCACTTCGCCTTCGGAAAGCGCGACAAGATCGCCTTGTAGGCCGACTCCAGCTGCATGTTCGCGACGCGCTGACCGAGGCAGACGTG
>JBGTKN010000272.1:0-8389 GCA_041744615.1 Hyphomonas sp.
GTCCACCTCGCCCGCCCCGGGGCGCGCCTGATTCTCGACGCCAATGAAAGCCTTGCGCCGGACACCTTCGCCGGCATCCTGCGCGCGGCGGCCGGGCTCGGCGTCGTGCTGATTGAACAACCCTTTCCTGCGGGCAAGGACGCGGCCCTGCTCAAACGGCCCGGTCCGGTTACGGTGTGCGCGGACGAAAGCGCGCATACGAGCGCCGACATCCAGACGCTGGCGAAATCCTATGACGCTGTGAACGTGAAGCTCGACAAGACCGGCGGTCTCACCGAAGCGATCGCGATGGTGCGCGCGGCGCGCCAGTGCGGGATGGGCGTGATGGTGGGCTGCATGGTGGCAAGTTCATTGTCTATGGCGCCGGCGGTGTTGCTGGCGGGGCTGGCCGATGCGGCGGATCTGGATGGGCCGCTCTGGCTGGAAGCAGATGTTGCGGACGGGCTGGTGTTCAGGGACGGGATGGTGTCACCGCCCAGCGCCGCACTCTGGGGTCATCGCACCGCCGCTTCATAAGCCTCGCTCGCTTCGAGCCAGATCGCTTCGGCGGCATCTTTCTCTGCCGCGAACTTCGCACGTTCCTTCAGGCGTTGGCGGACCTCGTGCGGCGGAATGTCGGGGCGGGCGACTTCCAGGTCGATGGACGCGATCTTCGCGGCGAGCCGCTCCATCGTTTTCTCCGCGTCCTGAGCTTTTTTCTTCAGCGGCGCCGCGGCCTCGCGAGCCTGGGAGGCCTTGCGGCGCGCTTCCGCCTTGTCGCCGGCCTCTTCGTCTCCTGATGGTTTCGCGGGCGAGGTCTTCTCGCGGTCCGTGCTGAGCACGAGCGTGCGATAGTCGTTGAGGTCGCCGTCATACGACGAGACCTTGCCGTCCTTCACCAGCCAGAGGGCATCGGCGGTGGCCTCGGCGAGATAGACATCGTGGGTGATCAGCAGGACGGCGCCGGCAAAGTCGTTGATGGCGTAGATCAGCGCTTCGCGGCTGTCGATGTCGAGATGCGAAGTCGGCTCGTCGAGGATCAGTATGTGCGGCTTTTCCAGCGCGATCAGGCCGAGGATCAAGCGCACCTTCTCGCCGCCGGAGAGCGCCTCAACCTTGGTCTCCACCTTCTCGTGGCTGAAGCCCATCTGGGCGGAGACGGCGCGCTGCTTGGCAGGCGGCGTGCCTTGCGGCAGCGCGCGCATGACGTGTTCGAGCAGCGTGTCGCCAGCGGTCAGTTCGTCCAGCTGATCCTGCGAGAAATACCCGATACGGACGGCTTTCGGCATCAGTCGCTTGCCCGCCATCAGCGGCAGGCGCTCGGCGATGGATTTCACCAGGGTTGTCTTGCCCTGCCCGTTTGTGCCGACAATCGCGATCCGGTCGTCCGGGTCCAGACGGATATCCACACCGCTGAGAATGCGCGCGTTGGCGCCGTAGCCGAGATCGGCGCCCTTGATCTCCAGCAGCGGCGGCGAGAGTTTCGACTCTGGCGCCGGGAACAGAAAGGGTGTCGTGCGCTCGGCAATCGGGATCGACACATCTTGCATTTTCTCGAGCATCTTGACGCGGCTTTGGGCCTGGCGCGCCTTGGACGCCTTGGCGCGGAACCGGTCGACGAAGGCCTGCAGATGCGCGCGCTCGGCGGCCTGTTTGGTGCGCTGGCTTTCCAGTTGTGCGAGTTTCGCCGCGCGCAGGCGCAGCCAGTCGTCATAGCCGCCGGGCGTGATCGACAGCTTGCGGTGTTCCAGCGCCAGCGTGTGCGTGACCGAGCGGTTCAGCAGTTCGCGGTCATGGCTGACGATCAGCACCGTGTTCGGATATTTGCGGAGATAGCCTTCGAGCCAGGCGGCGCCTTCAAGATCGAGATAGTTGGACGGCTCGTCGAGCAGCAACAGGTCCGGCTGCGCAAACAGCGCGCCAGCAATCGCCGCGCGCATGCGCCAGCCTCCGGAAAATTCCCGCGTCGCGCGCGAGAGGTCGGCATGCTTGAAGCCGAGGCCCATCAGGACTTCGGCGGCGCGCGCTTCGGCCGACCAAGCGTCGATATCCAGCAGGCGCGCATGGATTTCGCCGATCCGGTCCGGATCAGTCGCGATCTCGGATTCGGTCATCAGCGCGTGGCGTTCGGCGTCGGCTTGCAGCACAACGTCCATGATCGTTTCGTCCGAGGGCGCGACTTCCTGCGCCACCCAGCCGAGCCGGGCGCCGTTCTGAAGCCGGATCGGACTGTCCTTGCTGGGCGAGGCGATTTCTTCGCGGATCAGGCGCAGCAAGGTGGACTTGCCGGTGCCATTGCGCCCGACCATTCCGACTTTCCAGCCGGAGGCGATGCGCGCCGACGCGGCTTCAAAGAGCGGGCGCGCTTCCACGCGGTAGTCGAGATTGCGGATTTCAAGCATGGGCGTCCCCATACCCGCTCAAAGCTGAAAAGACACGCTAAAAGCGCTGCAAAATGACATCCTCGTCATGCTTTGCCGGTGCCGCATTGCCGCCATGTTGCGGTGCAACATTGCCGACATGGATAATCGCAGTTTCTCCGTCCATCTGGATAGCGGCGAACCGGTCATGCTCCGCCCTATCGGCCGGCACGACGCCGACCGTATGCGCGAAGGAATCGCCGCTCTGTCGGACCATTCGCGTTACCTGCGCTTCTTCAACGGCTCCCAGACGATGCCGGAGCACGTGATTAAGCGGCTTTGCGACGCCGATGGCTGGAAGCACGTCGCCTGGGGTGCGATTGACCTCGCCCGCCCGGACCAGCCGGCCATCGGCGCAGTGCACGCCATTCGCCGGGGGGCCAGCCGCGACGCCGAATTGGCACTGGCCGTGCTGGATGACTGGCATGGCAAGGGGCTGGCGCGGTTGCTGCTGACCGGCGTGATCGCAGATGCACGCCGCGCTGGCATCAGCCACCTCACGGCCGAAACCTTCGCCGAAAACCGCGCGACGCGGCAGCTGTTCCGCAGCCTCGGCGGGCTTTCGGTACACCGTGACGGGCCAGTCGTCAGCTACCGCTTCGATATCGAGACCGCCGCGCAGAAGCTGGAAGGGCTGACGCAGACTGCGGCCGGCGAACGCATCCGCTCAGGTCTGAAGCAGACGGCCCAGGCGCAAGTCCTCGAGCCGTCTGTCTGCGTGCGCCGCTGCGTCTGATCAGGCCGCGCCGTCGAGGAGTTCCTTGAAGCCGCTGGGGGCATGCGGGCCGATGAACAACTGCTCGAACGTGCCGATGCCTTCCGAGCCGGTGCCATCCGGACCCTTGTGAACCGCCTTGACGATTTCCTGGATGTGCAGGTTTTCCGGCATCGCCCAGGGCGTCTTCGGCGGCTCGAAATTCTCGCGCACAACTTTCAGCTGGTCGCCCTGGAAGGCGCCGTGGCGCCAGACCGGGTGGCCATAGCCTATACCCTTCATCAGGAACGTACCGATCGGCGTGAAGTCCACCGTATGCTGACGTCCTGGCGGATCGGTGACCGACAGCGTCGCCGTCTGCATACGGCGCGTGCCCTTGGCATAGCGCATGTCCATCTTGGGGTTCGACAGGTGAATGCCTTCGCCCTGCTTCGAACCGTCCATCACCAGCGAGGCGCGCTGGTTCCACGGCTCGCCAGCGCCGTCTTCGTTGACGTGGAAGAACATCGAGAGGTTCGGAAAATTGGTCGGCGTCCAGATCCAGTAGAATTGCGGCGGCATCGCCGGGATCAGCGGCTGCGGATCTGGCGCGCCGATCGGGCGCAGGCCCCAGCTGCGGTCGCGCGTTCCGGTCCAGCTGGCGGGATCGACCTTGATCTTCGTGCCATCGACTTTCAGCGTGCCCGACCAGCGGCCATTCTGCGTCATCCGCGTCAGGTCCATCATCATGCGCGAGCCCATGCGGCGGGTGAAGCGCGGCTCCTCAATCGGAAAGGCGCGGCCGGTGAATTCGACATCCAGCGCGAGGCCTTCGGTTTCCTTCAGCGTCAGGCGCACCTTCTTCAGCGGCTCGACGACCGTCACCGAGAGCGGCCCGACGAACGTGTCCATCCGCTCCATGTTGAGCGGGCGTGACATGAATATGGACGATTGCTTGCCATCCTTGAGGATCGAGACCGAGGCGTCGATGATATTCAGCGCCGGATAGACGCCCATGGCGGCGGCGAAGAAAATTGTCCCGTCGGCGCTGTAGCCGTTGAAGAAGAAGCGGTCGTAAAAGTTGCGGTCCGAGCCAGAGAAGGCGACTGGTTCCGGTGTCTGGTGGATCGGATATTCGTCTCCGGCGGTGAGCATGGCGGCTTCCTTCCTTTGCGTGACCTCTTGGCGTTTGGGCCCGTGGCAGTAGGTTGGCGCCGCGATACGGCACAATCAAGCCGTTCCGCCGGGAGAAGCCGCATGACCAAGTTCACAGCTGCCGAGGCAAACGCCTTCCTCGACGCCGCCTTCCAGGGCCGAGGGCGGCAGAACCAGGTGATCCTGATGGAAGAAGGCCGCGCCATTCTGCGGCTCGAGGCCGATAAAACGCACCTGCGCCCCGGCGGCTATATCTCCGGCCCGACGCAGATGAGCCTTGCCGACTCGGCCGCCTACATGGCGATCATGACGCTGACGGGACTCGAGCCGATGACGGTGACCAGCAACCTGAACATCAATTTCCTGCGTCCCTGCATCGGCCCGGTCGTTCTGGCCGAGGGCCGGATCATGAAGATCGGGAAGGCGCTCGCCATCATCGATGTGGACATCCGCATTGAAGGCGCTGAGAAACCAGCGAGCCATGCCATCGTCACCTATGCGCTGCCGCGCAAGGCGGCGTCATGAACCGCCTCGTGCCCGCCGCCTCCCTTCTGGGATTTGCCGGCGTTGCGCTCGGCGCTTTCGGCGCGCATGCATTGAATGCTCAGCTCACGGAAGAATCGCGCGGCTGGTGGGACACGGCGACGCTGTACGTCCTGCCCCATGCGGCGGGCGCCCTCGCTGCCGGTCTCAGCGGACGCGGCGGGCGCACAGCGCTCGGCGGGTGGCTGTTCGTGATCGGCGCGGTGTTCTTTGCGGGCAGTCTGTATGCCATGGCGCTCGGCGCGCCCCGCTGGTTCGGGGCGATCACGCCGATCGGCGGGCTCAGCCTCCTTGCCGGATGGCTGGCGCTGGCCATGACTGCGCTGAAGAAGACTTAGGAGGCCGTGACGCCTTCGCCGACATACCGGTCGGCCAGGCGGTCGGCGATGAGGCGCGCCTCGTCGATCATGCCAGCAAAGGCTTCGACCTCCGCGAGGATAGGCTGCACGTCCATGTCGGAACGCACAGACACGATATCGAGCGCTTCCTGAAAGCCGCGATGCGCCATCTGGGCCCGCACGAGGGCGCGCTCGTAGCTCATAACGTCGCCGCGATTGGAGGCGTTCCGGTCGCGACTGCGCAGGACCGATTCGGCTTCGGCGGTGACCTTTGCGAGTCCGGCGCGGGCCGATTGGCTGTCGGTGATGATCCGGGCGAGGACGAGTGACGGCGCCTTGGAGTCTGCGCCGATGCGTGTGGCGTAGAAGCCGGCGCTGCCGGCCACCTCGATCTTGCCATGCATCAGTGTGTCTGCGAGCGAGGCGAATCCATCGGCTTCCTCTACCCAGCCGGCCTTCACGACATCATCGCAATAGGCATTCGAGGCCTGGCGCAATTCGGACTGGCTGCGGGTCAGGGATGTCTCGACCAATGCCTCTCCGGGCACGACCGAAACGGTTGCGCATCCCGCAAGAACGCCTAGGGATAGACACACGAAAACGCTACGCATCAATACGCCACCCGCCAGTAGCTTTGGCCCCGCCCAAGAAAAACAGTATGGGTGGGCCGTTCAGAAGTCCAGTCATTGCCGAAAAGCTAGTCGAATATAAGTGAAGAGCGCATGAACAGACGCCAAAGCCGCCGCATTCTTTACCACAGGCATGAGCCCTATGCGTCCGGGCGCCTGCGTGTCTCGCCGGTGCATGAAATTTACTGGGAAGAATCAGGAAATCCGAAAGGAATCCCCGTCGTCGCCCTCCATGGCGGCCCGGGCGGCGGCTCCAGCCCCGAGATGCGGCGATTCTTCGATCCCGAGCGTTACCGCATCTTCCTGTTCGACCAGCGCGGCTGCGGGCGCTCGACCCCCCATTCCGAACTCGAAGGCAACACGACCTGGGATCTCGTCGACGACATAGAGGCGCTACGTAAACATGCCGGCGTGCAAAGCTGGCTCGTCTTCGGCGGCTCCTGGGGCTCCACGCTCGCCATCGCCTACGCCGTCACGCACACAAGCCGCGTCCTCGGCCTTGTCCTGCGCGGCATCTTTCTAGTCTCGAAAGCCGAAATCCAGTGGTTCTATCAGTCCGGCGCCAGCCGCCTTTTCCCGGACGCCTTCGACCGCTACGTCGCCCCGATTCCCGAAGACGAGCGCGACGACCTCGTTACCGCCTTCTACAAACGCCTCACGGGAAGCGACGCGCAGGCGCGAATCGATGCCGCCCGCGCCTGGGCCCGCTGGGAAGGCCAGACCCTATCGATCAAGGGCCCCGTCACGACCCCGCCGCGTTTCAACGAAGATGATTTCGTCGACGCCTTCGCGCGGATCGAGTGCCACTATTTCATCAATGACGGCTTCTTCGAAACCGATAACTGGCTGCTCGAACAATCCCGCCTGAAGCTGCAGGCGACACCGGGCGTGATCGTGCACGGACGATACGATGTCGTCACACCGCTCTCGACCGCCTGGGAACTCGCCAAGGCCTGGCCGAAAGCCGAGCTGCACATCGTTCCCGACGCCGGCCACTCTTCTATGGAACCCGGCATCATCGACCGCCTTGTTCAGGCCACGGACGATTTTGCGGACAAGCTGACTGTAAGGTCAAAGGTTTAGGGGGCTTGTTCGACGGTCGCGTTTTGGCCCTAACCAGACATCGAGGTTAGCTATTCTTCTTGGGCGAGAGAATTTTGGCAGCCTGGCGGGCAGCCGCTTCGCCGCTGATGTGTGCGCCGGAGAGGAGCGCAGGATAGGCGCCACCCAGCGCTTCGCCGGTAAAGAACACCCGATCTCCCAGCGTATCGGACAGCATAGCACGCGCCTTGTGCCGTCCCGGTCGGGCGGCGGCGTAAGCCCCGCGCGTCCATGGGTTGCTGCCCCATTTCGTCATCCGGCCTTTGCGGATGTGGCGGCGGATATCGCTGCCCAGCATCGAGGCAAGCTGGTCGGTTGCAAAACTGATGGCGGCATCCTCGCCCGCCTTCTCGATTTCCCAGGCCCGGCTCCCGCCCACGAACCCGACGCAGAGATCGTATCCGGCCGGAAAAGACAAAAAGAAGGCTGCTTTCGCCGGAAGGGGCTCATCGACGGCGCGCGTGACAAACGCATTCTCAGGCAGACCGAAGCGTGCGCCATCAGTCTGCAGCGCGATCTTGGTCAGCAGGCCCATCGGAAGGTCGTCAAAGGCTTGCCAGACGTCCGCGGGCAAGTCCGGCGTAAACCTTATACTTCGCGCTGACATTACACCGGTCGAAACCGTCACGATGACTGCTTGCGCCCGGATGTCGCCCCTCTGTGTACGGACCGTCACGCCCGTGCCCGACCAGTCGACGCCCGTGACGACGGTGCCTGTCTGGACGGGCAGGCCCTTTGCAAACTGGGCGACGAGGGCCCCTAAGCCCTCCTTGACGAGGGCGTTTACCGCATAGGCGCCATAAACCGCGACATCGGCGCTCGAAAGCTCGGTCAGATCGACGCCGTGATCCATTGCACTGAGCCATGTTGCAGCTGCGGCTATCCATCGGTCGCCGGCGTTCACTAGGCGAGACGCGGCGACATCGTCTTTGTGGGATGCCAGCAATTGCCTGAGGCGGGATGCGGCCTGATCATATTTTGCCAAATCGTCCAGCGTGGCGGGCCGGCCTCCTGAAAACAGAGCGCCGGGAGGATCGTCATGATCGATCAGGGTGAAGCCTGCAGAACGGGCGGCGTTGATGTAGGGCAGGTTACCGGGGCCCTGCAGCCAGGCGCATCCATGATCGAATGGAAATCCGAAGGTTTCGCTTTCGGTGAACGCCCTTCCGCCGGTACGGTCGGAGGCTTCCACCACAAGCACGCTTAAGCCGAGAGCCCGCAGACGGTGCGCCGCAGCGATGCCGGCGCCGCCGGCCCCAACGACGACGACGTCTGGTGTAGTAGGCATTTGGGTGGTTTCCATGAAAGGCTGATGAAAAGTCTGATTCCAGTCGTGATAATTGGCCTCTCTGCACATTGATCTGTCAATCGAGACCGCACTCACTACGTCGAGTTCTGCGCCCGGAACCGGGCTCGCTCAATCGACAGTTCGGTTCAGAGAAAACTCTACCAGGCGCAAAAGGCAGTTTTCGGCGAGATCCAGCCAAGTTTCGGGGAGGCACCAGAATGACACGATCGGATTGATCCTGC
>JBGTKN010000273.1:0-2847 GCA_041744615.1 Hyphomonas sp.
GGCCGGCAATCGCCGGGTCGCTGAGCGCCGGCGCCTGCGTGCGCTGGATGCGCTCGAGGTCGGCAAGGTAGATCTTGTCGGTCACGGTCAGGCCGGAGGTCGAATAGAAGATCGCCGAATCCAGCTGGTTGTCTCGCACCCATTGCGCGTAGGTCTCGAAGTCGCTCTCGCTAGCGAGCACATAGCCCTCGCAATTGCACAGGAGGAGATCGAGGAAATAGCCAAGCGGGCGCCAGATCAGGCGGATGTATGGCTCCCAGGGCCCGTCGAACGTCGCGACCAGGTACATGTAGCGGCGCGGCCTCGGCCGCTCGTCCGCGCTCGGCTCGTAGAGGTCGCGCTCGACGATCCCGATCCGGAAATCCAGCAGCGACAGGATCCGCTTGGCAGTGTCGGCGAACGGCTCGGCAAGCTCATGTTCGCGCGCGCTCTGGCGAATGCGGTGCAGCGCCTCGCCGACCTGTTTCAGGCGGGTCTCATAGGTGATGTTCGAAAAGGCATCGATGAACCCTTCCTTGATCGGCGCCCAGACCACGAGGTCGCTGATCCCGTCGATCGACTTGCTGGTGACATCCCGCGCGCCCTCATACTTCTGCGTCATGCCTCGACCGGTCCCTGATTGCACGGCGCCGCCGCCCGGAGCCTTGACCTGCAAGCCTGCGCGGGCGCCGGCCCGCTGATCTGTGCCAAAGCGCACAGAACCGGTCCCGCGGGTCTGTGATTGCGAAGCTTCGCCTCTGCGGCTAGCCTGAACCCGGCTGGAATGGGGAGCAGCAGATGGGCGGGGCAGGGCGAGGCGTCTACTGCGAAATGACGCGGGAAGAGGTCGCCTCCCTTGAGGCCGGCCTCCAGTGGACACGGGCGCCGCAGGGCACACGGCTCATTGAAGCCGGCAGCCGGGACACTTGCGTCTTCCTCCTGGCTGAAGGGCGCGCGCGCATTGCGCGCTTCGCCGAGTCCGGACGCGAGATCAGCTTTACCGATGTCTCGGCGCCCTGCTTCATCGGAGACCTCGCGGCGATGACAGGAGACCTGCGCTCGGTCGATGTCACACTGCAATCGGAGGCGCGCTTTGCACGCCTGAGCGCGGCCGGGTTTAGCGCTCTCCTGAGAACATCGCCCGCCCTCGCGCTCGGACATGTCCGTATCCTGAGTATCCTCGTGCGCGACCTTTCCGAGCGGGTGTTCACCTCGATTGCCTATTCCCTTCACGACCGGCTCGTGATCGAGCTCCTGCGGATGGCGCGCGAGGCCGGGCTGTCGGGCGCCCCCAGCGTCGTCTTCGATCCGGCGCCTTCGCACTACGACCTCTCGACCCGGGTCGGCGGACACCGGGAAGCGGTGACCCGCGCCCTCAACACTCTGGCGCGGCAGGGCCTGGTCCGCCTCAGCCGCAACCGGCTCGCCATTCTCGACGTGTGCCGCCTTCGGGCACTCGCGCCGGCCGATGCGAGCCTTGCGGCATTCGGCGACTGAATGTGCGCATTGTCACATTGCCGGCGCGCCGCCCGTGCTTGTTTCCTTCCTGCGTCCGGAGGCCGCGATTTCCATCAGCCTTCCGCTCTCTGATGGGCTCGCCGATGCGTCCTTGCCTGTCCTCGCCAGGCAGGGGCGGGTCGATTGCAGTCCTCCCTGCTCGGTCCGACGGGCCATGATTGCCGCATAAAGGGCGCGGCAAGCACGGCCCGCGCAATGGCCTCCGGCGCTGCTTTTTCAAAAGCCCTGTTTCCGGTGTGGAGGCTATAGAGCGGGCGTCACTCGTGGAGTTCAAGTTCAGCGCCCATCCACTGAGGGCTAAGAATTACTGGAATTCCTCTTGATCAGAATGGTTTAGGTAGCCTTGCTTGGCGATACCCCGATATGTTTTGCATGATTTTTTAATAAAAATAATTGCATAATGCGGGCCTGTGGATTATCTGCTTGGTGAAGGAAAGCCCCAATGTCGGCACTTGCAGATCTGAAGAAGCACCTGCGCCCAGGGCAGGTTTACCGCCGCAAGGACCTTGCGCGCTGGTCGAACGCTGTCGATCGTCATGTCCGCCAGCTTCTGGACGAGGGGCGTCTGGAGAAAGTGGGAGCGGGCCTTTACATGGCACCGCGCAAGACCCGGTTCGGTCTCGCACCTGCCGCGCCTGAAAAGCTCGTGGAATCCTTCCTCGGCGATGACCGCTTTCTGATGGTCTCGCCGAATGCGTATAACAGTCTAGGTCTGGGCACGACGCAGCTCTACAACGAACCCGTCGTCTACAACCGCAAGCGCCATGGCCGGTTCACGTTGGACGGCCGGCGCTTTGACTTCCGGATGCGCACGTCCGTGCCGGCCGCGTTGACTGAGGAGCTCCTCCTGGTCGATCTCCTGCATAACCTCGAACACTTGCCCGAGCGCAAAGCGGATGTGTTGCCGAAGGCGCTCGCGCGGGCCCGTGAGATGGATGAAAAGCGACTTGCGAAAGCGGTGAAGGATTTTGGATCGGCGCGCGCCAGGCGGTTGCTCGAGCCGGTCTTGTCGGGCGAGGTCGCCCGCGCGTGACGCTTCTGCATGAGCTTCCCGACTTTGCCGACCTCGTCGCGGTCGTCGCCAGAACAGAAGGCGTGGATCGAGGCCTGGTAGAGAAGGACTACTGGATCATGCATTGCCTGTGGGGGCTCCAGCAGGGCGGGTTCGTGTTCGAACTAAAAGGCGGAACCTCACTTTCCGGTAGCGCCCCGGGGCGTGGTGTAAATTCGACCTGAGGAAGGTCATCGTGCGCGAATCCGTCGAGGTTGTGGTTGCGAAACTCAACCAGAAGGACCTCACACGATGACCGAAGACAGATTGGCTTTATTCGAGCTGATTGACCAGAGCGC
>JBGTKN010000274.1:0-3308 GCA_041744615.1 Hyphomonas sp.
ACGGTCGAGATCGCGCACCGGCTGGGGCAGGGAGAGGATGCGTCCGGGCCGGACGCCTTCTGGGGCCTGACTTGGCGTGTCGGCGATATCGAAGCGGCACATGACCGGCTCGCGGGGCAGGGCTTAAACGTCTCCGATGTCCGCACGGGGCGCCGTGCCGGGACGCGCGTCTTCACCGTCCGCGACGGCACGCTGGGCGTGCCCACCCTGTTCATTTCAGGCGTGGCCGATTAGTCGACCGCATCCTTGAGTGTCCCGCCTGGAAAGGCGGGCGCCGATGCGGTAATCGGGCCGGTAAAGTAAGTTCCGTCGAAGTCGTCGGGCTGAATATGCGTGAGCTGTATCGATCGTGGAAGGCCTGTCGCCGGACCATTGCGGCCTACCTTCATCGGGCCCACTCTGTCGACGATCGTACCGTCTTCGTACTCGATGGACCCGTTCACCCAGGCTTCGCCGCCTTCATAGATCATCTGCAGGCTGAAGACCGGTCGTATGGTGATCAGGCTCGCCATCGGCGTATAGGTCTCGCCCGCAAACTCGAACGCGTGCTTTCGTGCATGGAAGCCGCCGGTGAGCAGCAGCACAACGCCGCCGTACGCCTCGGTCTCCCGGTCAACATGGCGCGCCATCGCGGCATCCCGTGCGGTAGCCTGATTCCCGGCATCCACCCATTCCTCCGCCGCGCCATCGAAGGCGAACACTGAAACGTCGCGGCCCTCCGTGCGCCAGGCGGCCACCTGCTTCAGGATACCAAGTATCGCGCCGGAGCCGCGCCCATCCAGCGTGGTCCACATGATCGGCGCCGCTTCGAACACCGCGCCGGGGTCGAAGGGTGCCCGCAGCGCCGCGTCGAGAGGGGCGCCCTGTGTCCAGACCGCTTCCAGTCCGATCCGCACCTGTTTGCCCTGTTCGAGAGCGGCGCAAGCCAGTTGCTGCAAAGCTTCCGGCGCCTCATTGGTTCCGTGTATCTCGTCCAGAACAATGATGTGTCCGTCTGTCCGTTCGAGCAGCTCGGCGGTTCCCTCATAGGCATCGCAAATCAGGCTGGCGGATGCTTGGTCGTCCGGGGAATGCGCGCATCCGGCAAGGCAGAAGACAGCCATCAGCAGCCGGGATAGCTTGGTCACGTCTGCTCCCTTTCCCGCTTTTCCGGCGGAATAGCGGCTCGCCAAAATTGCACGGGATTGGCGCGGTGCCCAGCCCTCTTTTTGCGCCGCCTGCTTTCCCTTTGCGCGGCCCCGCAGTACAACCGGCCGCATGACCCCGTTCACCGCCCTTACCGGAACTGCTGCGCCGCTGCTCGAGAAGGGCAAGCCGATGTCCAATGTCGACACCGACATGATCATCCCGAAACAGTTTCTGAAGACGACGACGCGCACGGGCCTTGCGACCGGGCTGTTTCATGAGCTGAAGACTAAGGCGGATGGCTCGCCGGACCCGTCTTTCGTTCTCAACCGCCCGGAATATGCCAGGGCGTCGATCCTGATCGCCGGGGAGAATTTCGGCTGCGGCTCGTCGCGCGAGCATGCACCCTGGGCGCTGCTGGACCAAGGCATCACCTGTGTCATCGCGCCGAGCTTTGCCGACATCTTCCACAACAACTGCTATAAGAACGGCATCCTGCCGGTGCGGCTGCCAGTGGATGTCTGCGAGAAGCTGGCGAAGGCGGCTGGCGGCGCGAACCATGTTTTCACGGTCGATCTCGCCACGCAGACGGTCACCACGCCGGACGGCGAGGTCCACAGGTTCGATATTGACCCGGGACGCAAGTCCAACCTGATGGCGGGTCTCGACGAGATCGGCGCTTCGCTGACCGCCGCGCCGGAAATCGACACGTTCGAGGCGCAGCGCCGTCTCGCCACCCCCTGGCTCGAACCCGCCCGCTGATACAGCGCGGGCCGCAACTGGAGACACGACCCATGGCCCGCGCCGCCCGCCTTCTCCTGCCGCTGCTGTTGCTGGTTCCGCTGGCCGGCTGTCTCAATGATCCGTTCGGCATGAAGCCGGAAGTGCGCGGCGTGAAGATCCCCGAGAAATCCGCGCCCGCCGAAACCGTTGAACCCGAAGTCGAACCGGAAGCGGCGAAACCATGATCGTCATCGAAGGCAGTGTCCGCATCCCGCCGGAAAATCTTGAAGCTGCCCGCCAGGTGATGGAACAGATGATCCGCGCCAGCCGCGCCGAAGCCGGCTGTCTCGACTATGCCTATGCCATCGACGTGCTGGACCCCGGCCTCGTGCGGATCACTGAGCGCTGGGAGAGCCGCGAGGCGCTGACGGCGCATTTCAAGGCCGCGCACATGGCCACCTGGCGGTCCTTTTTCCCGCAGCTCGGCATCACGAACCGCGCGCTGCGCCTCTACGAAGCCGATCCCGAGCCCATCTGATCCGTTGCGCAGCGGCCCCGGCCTCGCTAGTCAGCCCGCATAAATGTCTTGCGGAGACCTAGGCCGATGAAAAAGACCCTCCTTCTCCTGCCCGGTGACGGCATCGGTCCGGAAGTCATTGCGGAGGCGCGCCGCGTCGCGGAGTTCCTCGTGCCGGATATCGCCGTCGAAATCGGCCTCGTCGGCGGCGCCAGTTTTGATGCGCATGGCATGCCGCTGACAGGGGAGACACTGGAGCGGGCGCGCAAGTCGCACGCGGTTCTTCTCGGCGCCGTCGGCGGGCCAAAATGGAATGGCGCGGCGCGGGACAAGCGCCCGGAGGCGGGTCTGCTCGCCTTGCGCAAGGGGCTTGACGTGTTCGCGAACCTGCGCCCGGCCTTCTGCTTTCCGGCGCTGGTGGATGCGTCCAGCCTGAAGCGCGACCGTGTTGAAGGGCTCGACCTGATGATCGTCCGTGAACTGACGGGCGGCGTGTATTTCGGCACGCCTCGGGGCATCGACGAGACGGGCGGTCTGCGGCGCGGCTATGACACGGCGATCTATACCCACCCCGAAATCGAGCGTGTCGCCCGTGTCGCGTTTGACATTGCGCGGGGCCGTTCGGCGCGCGTGCTGTCGGTCGAGAAATCGAATGTGATGGAATCCGGCTTGTTCTGGCGCCAGGAAGTCACGCTGGCGCATGCCGAGTTCGGCGGCGGCGTCGCGCTCAGCCATATGTACGCCGATGCCTGCGCGATGGAACTCGTTCGCCAGCCTAAGCAGTTCGACGTGATCCTTGCCGACAACCTGTTCGGCGACATCCTGTCGGACGAAGCGGCCATGCTCACCGGGTCGATCGGCATGCTGCCGTCCGCCTCGCTCGGCGCGCCGGGTGTGCCGGGGCTTTACGAACCGGTCCACGGCTCGGCGCCCGACATTGCGG
>JBGTKN010000275.1:0-4472 GCA_041744615.1 Hyphomonas sp.
CGGGTGAGCCTCGGCGTGCAGACACTGGCGCCGGCCGTTCAGGAAGCGGTCAACCGCATCCAGCCGCCGGACATGGTGGCGGGCCTTGTCGCCTCCCTGAAATCGGCAGGTGTCGGCGCGATCAACATGGACCTGATGTACGGCCTGCCGCACCAGACCACGGAAGATGTCGTCGCCGCCGCGCAGTTCGCGGCAGGGCAGGGCGCGGCGCGCATTTCCGTCTTCGGTTATGCGCACCTGCCCTGGTTCGCGAAACACCAGAAGGCCATCGACGAGGCCGCGCTGCCTGATCTGACCGGGAGGCTGGAGCAGGCCTGGGCGGTGGCGGATGCTCTCGTTGCCGCCGGTTACCTCCCCATCGGGCTCGATCATTACGCGCGCGCGGATGACGCGCTGGCCGTCGCCTATCGGGAAGGGCGCCTGCGCCGGAACTTCCAGGGGTATACGGACGATCCGTGTGAAACGCTGATCGGCATGGGCGCGACTTCCATCTCTCAGTTCCGCGAAGGTTTCGTGCAGAACCTGAAAGACCGAAAAGCCTGGAGCGAGGCAATTGCCGCCGGGCGCCTGCCGGTGGAGCGCGGTATCGCCCTGACGCCCGACGACCGCCTGCGCGCCCGCGCCATCGAACGCCTGATGTGTAATCTCGCCGTGGACGCGGCAGAGGTGTGCCGCGAGATGGACGCGCCGGAGAGCAGCCTTGACGATGCGCTAGATCGCGCGTGGGCCTTGCAGTCTGCCGGCCTGTGCACCGTGAACGGCACGCGCATCGAAGTGCCGGACGCCGCGCGCCTCTTCCTGCGCACCGTCGCGCAATGCTTCGACGCGCGCACCCCTGCCGCGCCGCAGCAGCGGCATGCGAAAGCCGTCTAGGCCTTCAGCACTTTCGCATGATGAGCGATGTGTTCGTCCATGAAGGTCGCAACGAAGTAATAGTCGTGGCCATAGGCGTCGCGCAGCCGGTAATCGAGGCGTTGGCCTTCCTTTTCGCAGGCCTCGATGAAGATCTGCGGCTTCAGTTGCGCCTCCAGGAACTGGTCCGCCGTGCCGGTATCCACGAGGATCAGCGCTTTCGACGCGCCCTCCTTCACCAGTTCGGTCGCGTCGTATTGCTCCCACGCCACCGACGGCGGACCGAGATAGGCGGTGAATGCCTTCTCGCCCCAGGGCACGCGGGCAGGCGACGTGATCGGCGAGAAGGCTGAACAGGATTTGTACGTGTCCGGATGTTTCAGGTGCAGCGTTATCGCCCCATGCCCGCCCATCGAATGGCCGAAAATGCCCTGACGCGTCATGTCGGCCGGGAAGTTCGCCGCTATTAGGCCGGGCAGTTCATCGGTGATGTACTGGTCCATATTGTAGTGCTTGTCCCATGGAGCCAGCGTGGCAGTGAGGTAGAAGCCCGCGCCCTGGCCGAGATCGTAGGCCTCATCATTGGGCACCCCCTCGCCGCGGGGGGATGTGTCGGGCGCGATGATCATCAATCCGTGGCGCGCCGCATGCGCCTGCACACCGGATTTCTCCATCATGTTCGCCCAGGTGCAGGTCAGCCCCGACAGATACCACAGCACCGGCACCGGCCCGTGCGCGGCCTGTGGCGGCGTGTAGACAGCAAAGCGCATCGTGCAGCCCAGCAGCGCGCTGTCATGATCTTGCACGGACAAAGTGCCACCAAAGGATTTCCATGAGGAGACGGGGGTCAGGGTCATCAAACTATTCCTTTGAACCGGGAGCAGGGCGCGGCCTCGGAAACGACACCGCGAATCCGTCCTCGATATAGCCCTCATCGGGCGCGTTGTGCGGCGTGCCCGCTTCAACATAGGAGGCGAGGCCTGACCAGCGCGCTTGCACTTCCGCTTTGAGGTCCGGCGTCAGTCCGTGCTCCATGTGCGCGACGAGCGCCTTCGACCATTGTGCCAGCGAGACAACCGAGTTGCCACCCTCCACCGCCCGGTCGATGACCCAGCGGATGGCGGTCGAACCCACCCGGGAAAGGTCCACTGGCTCATTGCAGCGCCAACTCATCCGGGCAAAGCCGCAATGCACTCGATCTCCAACCCTGCGCCGAAGGCCAGACCGCTGACGCCCAAGGTCGAACGCGCCGGTTTCGGGTCCGGCACGGCGGCGGCATAGGCAGCGTTCATCTCGGCATAGTCCGCCATGTCGCCGAGAAAGACCGTGCATTTCACGAGGTCCGACAAGTCCGCGTCATAGGTCGCCAGCGTACGCTCATAGTTGCGGAAAATCTGCGCCGTCTCCGGCCCCGTGCCGCCCGGCACGAGCGCATTGGTCGCCGGATCAATACCGAGTTCGCCGGAAAGATAGAGCGTATGCCCGACGCGCACAGCGCGCGAGAAAGGCAGTGTCTGCCCGCTGATCGGCTGGCCGGTATTGTACGAAACATCCGGCGTCAGGACCGCTTCGTCCACATCAACCGAGACGCAAGCGGAAATGAGCAATGCGGCGGCGAGCGCCGCCGAGGAGGCGATGCGTATCATAGTGTAACACTCCTTGGTTCAGCGTCCGCCCAGGTGTCAGATGCCCGGTTGCGGTAGACCGTGTGGGCAAAGATCGGCTCGCCCGTGCTTTCGCTCGCATGCTGTCCGCGAAACCCGACCAGTTCAAATCCGAGATCGTCGAGGCGCCGGTGCACGCCGTTGAACAGGGCCTGCCCTTCGTACAGCGGCAGGAAGGTCATCTCGATCAGGACTACGGCCGCGCGTGCGAGCACGGCGCGTCCGCCCTCCAGGATATCAGCCTCGGCGCCTTGCGCATCAATTTTGATGAGGGCGCCGTCGACCGGCGCAATCAGATCGTCCAGCCGCCGCAGGGGCACCTGCAGGGTCTCGGCGAGTTTGACTTGTGGGTATTCATCGAGGCACCGCTGCGTGACGGGCAGGAGGGAAGAGGCCGCGTCCGCTTCCGAGACGCGAAACGCAACCTCGCTGGGTTCGGTGGGATTGCCGAGAGCGACGGAGTGGACTTCGAAGCCCCGTCCCCGAAGGGCCGGCGCTTGGGTAAGCAGGGGTTCAATGGCGATCGTCCGTGGAATGTTCAGGGTACGGACGAGGTAACCGGCAAACGCGCCATCGTTCGCGCCGATGTCGATGAGAGCTGGAAACCGGTGACGGAGGTTCAGCCAGGAAACGTCGGCAATGGGAAGCATTTGGCGATTCCGTGTGGGCAGCGGCCGGGAAGCGGCATGGTCCAGGGCGTGCTTACACCGGACCATGCCGCTAGGCCAATCCGGTCAGCCTATGCGCGGTGCAGCGCGCAGAGCTTGTTGCCGTCAGGGTCGCGCAGGTAGGCGAGGTAGAGCGCGCCCGCGCCTTCGCCGCGCCAGCCCGGTGGGTCTTCGATAGCCTTGCCGCCGGCCGCGACACCGGCTGCATGCCAGGCGTCGGCCTGATGTGTGGAGGCCATGGCGAGACCGATGGTCATTCCATTGCCGCTGGTGGCGGGCGCGCCGTCAATCGGCGGGGTGACGAGGAAGATGCCGCCATTGTGCATGTAGACGAGGCGGCCCTTCGGGTCGGTGATGCCAGGCTTTCCGCCTACGGACGAAAACAGGGCGTCGTAGAACGCCTTGGACTTTGCGATATCGTTCGAGCCGACCATCATGTGACTGTACATTCGTAGTTCCTCCAGGTGTTGATCAGAAGTCAGTTTGCAGGCGGCCGGGCGCCATGGTCGGCAAAGGCCGCCATCGCAGGGCCGTAGTCTTCAGGCGCGGGAAAGCCGTCAAAGCTGAACTCCGCACCAGTCGCGGCATAGGGCAGGCGCTCGCGCGTCATTGTCTCGATGATCGGGCGCACCCAGCTCGCATCCTCCAGCATGCCGGGCCGGAAGTTCACGAAAGGCAATCCCGGCATCCGCGTGAACAGCCAGTTCTTGCAATGCGGGCAGAACATCTGCGTGTTCTCGGCGTGCAAACCGCCGGTCACAGGCTCACCCTCGGTAACCTCGAATCCATCCGCCGGCAGCAGCAGCGACAACGAATATGGCCCGCTCGTCAGCTTCTGGCAACCGGTACAATGGCACGCCATAGACACCACCGGCGCCTTGGTAACGCGCATCTTCACCTGCCCGCACAGGCAGCTGGCCGTCCAGGGCTGGCGCCAGTCGTCCATCAATACACCACCACACTCCGAATGCTCTTGCCTTCATGCATCAGGTCGAACGCGTCGTTGATCTTGTCCAGCGTCATCACGTGGGTGATCATCGGGTCGATCTCGATTTTGCCGTTCATGTACCAGTCGACAATTTTCGGCACATCCGTGCGGCCCTTGGCGCCGCCGAAGGCCGTGCCGCGCCAGTTGCGCCCGGTGACCAGCTGGAACGGCCGCGTCGCGATTTCCTTGCCGGATTCCGCGACACCAATGATGACGCTGGTGCCCCAGCCGCGATGGCAGCATTCCAGTGCCTGGCGCATCACAGTCGTGTTCCCCGTACAGTCAAAAGAATAGTCCGCC
>JBGTKN010000276.1:0-10753 GCA_041744615.1 Hyphomonas sp.
GCGAGGGCGGCGCCGACGGCTACGCCGGTCTCGGAGCCATAGTCGAGGCCCAGCGACAGGACAGCGGCGCCAAGGCCGGCGACCACCAGCATCCCGTCACCTAGGCTGCGGGCTGCCGCATCGACCGAGGCCACAAGGTAGTCCGCCTCGAGACCGCCCGGACCAATCGCCTGGGCGACATCCAGCACCCGGCACAGCGTGCCGGCGTCGGGAAGGTGGCTGCGCATGAGGTGGATTTCGGCGCCTTCCTCGAGGGCGGCGAGAAGGCCTTCGGACAGGCCTGCATCGATATGGCCCGCCTCAAAGACGCCCGGCCGGGGCGAAGGGGTGCTGACGGCGGCGGCGCGCAGGGAAGCGGCGGTCTTCAGGATGCCGCCCGGCTGTCGCAGGGCCTCTTCCAGAACGTCCTGGGGAAGGCCCGCGGCGAGAGCTTCGGCCAGTTCAGCATTGCGGGGGGCTTCGCCGAGCCGTTCGAGCATTTCGGCGGTCGCCAGCTGGGAAACGCCGAGGAGGTTGGCCGCCGACCAGGCGGAGCGGACATCCCGCAAGGCGGCTGCATTGAGCGGCTGGGGCGGGCGCCCGGCGGAGCGCAGGACGTCGCGCAGGCGTATTTCGGCGGACAGAAGCCCTTCGGCCTCTGCTGCTTCGAGGAGATCGCTCAGGGATTTGGTTGCCATGAATGGGGTTCCGCGCCGAATCAGTTCAGCGGAGGGTGCCTCGCGCAGGGGGCTGCCGCAACCCCGTGCACCGCCTGTTTCCGGGGCAAGTTGCCTGCAGCCGACGGATGGATTAACTGCCGCCGCAGGGCCATATTGCGGCCATCAAGTCAGGTCAGGAACACCCCCATGCTGAAGAAGATTTTCACCTGGTGGAACGGCAATACGATCGGGGCGGCGTTCGATATCGGGCGGCGATCTAGCGAGATCGGCGCCGACGAGTATGGCAACCGCTACTATGAGGAGCGCAAGCCCTCGCTTGAAGGCCGCCGCAGAAGGTATGTGATGTACAACGGTCTTGCCGAACCCTCGAAGGTGTCTGCGGACTGGCATGGCTGGCTGCACCATACGCTCGAGACGCCGCCGACCAAGATGCCGCTCGACCGGCGCGACTGGGAAATCGACCATACGCCGAACATGACGGGCACGCCCTATGCGACCAAGCCGAAGGGCAGTCTGGCGTCGGGTGACCAGCGTCAAAAGTCTGACGCGGATTACGAGGCCTGGAAACCGGATGCGTGAATCGGCTTTTGAAACCTTGATCGGCGCGGTGGTCGTTGCGGTGGCGGCCATCTTCCTCTGGTTCGCGCTGGCCCGCGGCGGCGAGACATCGACCGGGTCGAAACAGTATGAAGTCACGGCCCGCTTCAACAGCGTGTCTGGCCTGGCGCGCGGCTCGGACGTGCGAATCGCCGGCGTGAAGGCCGGCATCGTGAAAGCGATCAACGGCGACCCCGAACGGTTTGAAGCCGTGGTGACGCTGAGCCTCGATTCGAAATGGGTGCTGCCGGATGATACCGATGCGCGCGTTTCGACGGACGGACTGTTGGGCGGGGCCTATATCGCGCTTGAGCCTGGAGCGGGCATGGACAACATTGCCCAAGATGGCAGCGGCGAAATCCAGTACACGCGCGGAAGCGTGGACCTCTTGACCCTGTTCGCCTCCTTCGCGGCAGGCAGCGGCGGCTCGTCGAATGATACGTCCGCGGATGATCCGCTTCTGGACAACCTTGACGACCCCCTGGGAGCCGAATGATGATATCGCTGTTTCGCATTGCGGCCTTTGCTGCCGTCGGCATCTCGCTTGTCGGCCTCGCTTCGGCGGCAACCTATGCCAAGCAGGACCGCGCCACGCTGCGCGCGCTCGACAAGATCACCGGCCGCTCGACCGATATCGTCGTCAAGATCGGTGAGCCGGTCGACTATGGGTCGCTCAGCATCGAGCTGAAATCCTGTTTCCAGACGCCGCCGGAAGAAGTGCCTGAAAGTGCCGCTTTCCTGCGCATTTCCTCAATGGTGCCGGTGGCCGACGAAATGCAGACCGTGAATGCCCAAGGCGCGACAGCCGCGACACCGGTCGTGTTTTCCGGCTGGATGTATGCGTCCTCGCCGGGGCTCAGCGCGCTTGAGCATCCTGTCTATGATATCTGGGTGATCCGTTGCACGGCGCCGGCGCCGGTGAAGCTGCCGGAGCGTGTGATCGTGCCGCTCGGCGATGAACCGCTCACGGATGATCTGCCCGCCGGCATGGCGGAATCCGACCAGCCCATTGCGATCGAACCGGAGCCAGAGTCCGATCCAATCGACTGATCGTCATCTGATGGCGGCGGTGGATGGAAGCTCGCCTGAACCTTCAGCGCCAGTTTCAACCGTGCACGGAATTCTTCGCGCGTCACCTCGATCAGGCCGAACTGGTCGAGATGCGGATTGTAAAACTGCGCATCAAGTAGTGTGAAGCCGCGATCAATCAGTCTCGCCACGAGGTGAACCAGAGCAATCTTCGAGGCGTCGTCTGCCCGGCTGAACATGCTCTCCCCGAAGAAAGCCCCGCCAAGCGCGACGCCATAAACGCCGCCGACCAGTTCGTCGCCGTCCCAGCATTCGACGGAGTGGGCATGGCCTTCGCGGTGCAGCGCGCTGTAGAGATTGACGATGCTGGAATTAATCCATGTGTTGGGCCGTTCCGGGCGCGCTTCGGCGCAGGCTTCGATGACGCGGGTGAAGGCTGTGTCGAAGCTGACGCGGAACGGATCCTGGCAGATACGGCGCTTCAGGCGTTTCGGAACATGGAAAGCATCGAGCGGCAACAGGCCGCGTCGTTCGGGATCGACGAGAAAGAGGCGGGGATCGTCACGCGAGTCCGCCATCGGGAAAACGCCCCGGCGGTAGCAGATGAGAAGGTCTTCAAGTGTGAATCGCGCGGACATGGCCGAGATATGGTTTGCGCCGCGCGTGATGTAAACGTGGCCTGCTAGCCTTCGCTCGCCGCTTCCGCTTCGGCCGCTTTCGCATCCGCCAGGAACTTCTCGAGCCAGTGGATGTTGTAGTGACCGGCGACGACATCGTCGTTGTCGACGAGGCGGCGGTGGAGGTCGAGCGTGGTATGCACGCCGCCGACGACCATTTCCTGCAGCGAGCGTTTGAGGCGCATCAGGCATTCGCGGCGCGTGCGGCCATGGACGATCAGCTTGCCAATCAGCGAGTCGTAGTGCGGAGGTATGCGGTAGCCGGCGTAGGCCGCGCTATCGAGGCGCACGTCCGGCCCGCCGGGCGCGTGGAACTCGGTGATCAGGCCGGGTGAGGGCACGAAGGTTTCCGGATGCTCGGCGTTGATGCGGCACTCGATGGCATGGCCAACGAGCATCACGTCTTCCTGCCGGAACGACAGGGCCTTGCCTTCCGCGATGCGGATCTGTTCGCGCACGATGTCGATACCCGTGATCATTTCTGTGACCGGATGCTCGACCTGCAGGCGGGTGTTCATTTCTATGAAGTAAAACTTGCCGTCCTCGTAGAGGAACTCGACCGTTCCGGCGCCGCGATAGCCGATCTTCTGCATCGCGCGGGCGCAGATCAGGCCGATCTCTTCGCGCTGGATCTGGTTGAGCGCAGGCGAAGGCGCCTCCTCGAAGACTTTCTGGTTGCGGCGCTGGAGCGAACAGTCGCGCTCCCAGAGGTGCGCCACGTTGCCGTGCGTATCGGCGATCACCTGTATCTCGATATGCCGCGGGCCCTGAAGGTATTTCTCGAGATAGACGGCATCGTCGCCGAAGGCGGCTTTCGATTCTGTCTTGGCCGTCTTCACCGCATTTTCGAGATCGGCTTCGGTCATCGCGAGTTTCATGCCGCGGCCACCGCCGCCCGCAGAGGCCTTCACGAGTACGGGATAGCCGATCTTCTTGGCGGCTTTCTTGGCTTCCGAGATCGACTCGAGCGCGCCTTCTGAGCCCGGCACGCAAGGCACGCCGGCGGCGATCATCGCCTGCTTGGCGGCGATCTTGTCGCCCATGATGCGTATATGTTCCGCCGTCGGACCAATGAAGGCGAGACCGTGGGCTTCGACCATCTCGGCGAACTGGGCGTTCTCCGACAGGAAGCCGTAGCCGGGGTGGATCGCATCGGCGCCGGTGATTTCGGCGGCGGCGAGGATGCGGGATTTCTTGAGATAGCTTTCGGACGACGGCGCGGGGCCGATGCAGACGCTTTCGTCGGCCAGGCGAACCGCCATCGCGTCGCGGTCGGCCTCGGAATGGACGACGACCGTCATCAATCCCATTTCCTTGCACGCACGGTGAATGCGCAGCGCGATTTCGCCGCGATTCGCGATCAGGACTTTGTGGATCGGGCGGTGTTCAGCCATGAACTACTCGATCAGGACGAGGGGTTCGCCGTATTCGACGGGTTGGGAATTTTGTACGTAGATCGCCTTGACGGTACCAGCCCGGTCTGCCTCGACCGGATTGAAGGTCTTCATCGCCTCCACCAGCATCAACGTGTCGCCGATCTTCACCTTGTCGCCAATGTTGACGTACGGCTTCGATTGGGGATCGGCCGAAAGGTAGACGGTGCCCACCATAGGAGATTTGACGGCATTGTCCGGAATTGCCGCCGCCGCAGGACCGGCGCCGGGACCAACAGGCGCCGGCAAGGCCGCCGGAGCGTAACTGGGGGCAGGCGCCGCGACCGCCGCGTGCATGACCTGCGTCGACTGGCGCGAGACGCGCAGTTTCAGGCCGTCATGCTCGATCTCGATCTCGCCCAGGTCGCCTTCCCGGAGGATGGCAGCGAGTTCGCGGATCAGGCCCGTGTCCAGCTTGTTCTTGGAAGTACTCATTTTTTTTCAGCTCCTCCCTGACCGGAAAGCCGCAGGGCAGCCCCCAGCGCGAGTTCGTATCCGTAGGCACCTAGCCCGGCAATCGTAGCCGTTGCAACAGGTGCAACATAGTTAACGTGCCGGAAGGCCTCTCGCGCCGCGGGATTGGACAGATGGACTTCAATGACGGGAATCTTGAGTGATTTCAAGGCGTCATGAAGGGCGATGGATGTGTGGGTGTACGCGGCAGCGTTGAGGATCAGGACTGAGGCTTCGCGGCCGGACTCCTGTACCCAGGTGACGAGTTCGCCTTCCGAGTTGGTCTGGCGCAGCACAAGCGAAGCGCCTTGCGCCTGCGAACGCAGCCGGGTGTGAATATCTTCCAGGGTATCCCGGCCGTAAATCTCGGGCTCGCGTGTGCCGAGCAGATTGAGATTCGGGCCGCCGAGGACATATACCGGTTTCGACATGGGCCTCCGTTTGCGCTGGAACGTCGTGTGTTGCAAGAGGGCAACAGAAAGCAGACTGACATGAAAATTACCCTCAACGGCGAACCTCTCGAAATTGCTGCGGGAACCACGGTGGCGATGCTGGTGACGCGGCTGTCGGCCGAGACCGGACGCGACCCGCGCGGCATCGCCGTGGAGCGCAACCGGGAAATCGTGCCAAAGTCCGAACACGCGCTTACGGCGCTGGCAGAGGGCGACCAGATCGAGCTGGTGCAGTTCGTCGGAGGCGGGTGAAACCCGTCCAGAAACTGCCCACAAGGGTGGGGCGAGTGCGGGACTCCTGAATATCGGAATGAGGGGTTTTTTGCGTGGCGTGTTGACGCCCGGGCCTTGGGCGGCCAGATCACGCGACATGTCTGAAACTCAATCCAGTGACCCGCTGATCATCGCCGGCAAGGCGTACACCTCGCGTCTGATCGTGGGGACGGGCAAGTATGCCTCCTATCAGCAGAACGCCGATGCGGCCCACGCGGCGGGGGCAGAGATTGTCACGGTCGCGCTGCGCCGGGTGAACCTCTCCGATACGAGCCAGGAGATTCTCTCGGATTTCGTGAAGCCAACCGAGTTCACCTACCTGCCGAACACGGCGGGCTGCTATTCGGCAGACGAGGCTGTGCGCACGCTCCGCCTCGCGCGCGTGGCGGGCGGCTGGAATCTCGTGAAGCTGGAAGTGCTGGCGGACCAGAAGACGCTTTACCCGAACATGCCGGAGACGCTGAAGGCGGCGGAAGCGCTGATCAAAGACGGCTTCGAGGTGATGGTGTATTGCTCGGATGATCCGGTCTATGCGCGCCTGCTGGAAGAGGCGGGATGCTGCGCGATCATGCCGCTCGGCTCACTGATCGGCTCCGGCCTCGGCATAATGAACCCGGTGAACATCCGGTTGAGCGTGGAAGCGGCGCGCGTGCCGGTGATCGTCGATGCGGGCGTAGGCACGGCTTCGGACGCGGCGATTGCGATGGAACTCGGATGTGATGGTGTACTGATGAACACCGCCATCGCCGCCGCAAAGGACCCAGTGCGGATGGCGCGGGCGATGAAGCATGCGGTGATCGCGGGGCGGGAAGCATATCTCGCTGGGCGGATGCCGAAGAAGCGGTACGCTGATCCGAGCTCGCCGCTCGCCGGATTGATCTAGGTCCGAACTTGAGCACGCTACGCGACTTCGACCTTCTGGTGTTCGACTTTGACGGCACCCTCGCCAACAGTGCGAGCTGGTTCCGATCGATCCTGCCGGACCTGGCACAGCGGTTTGGGTTCCGGTGCCCGGACCAGGAAGAGCTGGAAGTGTTGCGCCACAAGCCGCCGCGCGAGGTGATGCGTATACTGAAGATACCCGGCTGGAAACTTGTGTTCATTGCCGTGCATGTGCGAAAGCGCGCGGCGAAGGCCGAGGCGTTCCCGTTGTTTGACGGCGTGCCGGCGGTGCTGCGACTGATAGCGGCGAAGGGTGTAAAGATCGCGGTCGTCTCTTCGAACGCCGAGGGCAACGTACGCCGGGCGCTCGGACCGGAGCTGAGCGCGTTGGTCACCTCCTGGAGCTGCGGGGCGGGACTGTTCGGCAAGGCGAAACACTTCCGCGACGTGTTGCGCGAGACGAAGGTCGCACCGGCGCGGGCGCTGTCCGTCGGCGATGAGATACGCGACATAGATGCTGCGCGCGACGTTGGCTTGAAGACGGCCGGCGTGGCCTGGGGCTTCGGGATGAAGCCTGCGCTGGAAGCCGCAAATCCGGAGCTGCTGTTCCTGACCGTCGATGAATTGGAGGCCTTCGTATCTAATTAAGTGCGGCCCGGTTCCTGAGACAATTCATAAAGGTCGGTTGCAGCTTTCGATTTTTTTATTGTAATTGTATAACAGCCTCGGAGCCTTCAACCATGAGACTCAAGATTTCCCTCGCCGTTTCGGCGTTTGTCCTGTCATTGGCGATGCCTGCCTTTGCCGACCTTCGCCCGATCGCCTTCGAGAAAGCCGAACGCCCCGCCAAGGGGCTCGTCGTGTTGCCGGTTGGCAAGGACGGCGCGCTGACGGGTCTGGCGAAGGATGCGGACAAGGCTTCCAATGGTGCGCTTTCGAAAGCTTTGGGTTTCGCAAAGTTCACAGGTGAAACGGGTCAGACCCTCACGCTTTATGATGCTGGTCCGTTTGAAGCGGTTTTGCTTATCGGTACGGGTGAAGGCCTTCAAACAGCAACGGACTTGCGCGACTATGGTGCGCATGCCGCCAGCGGAACCAAAGGCTGGCCCGAGCCGGCGAAAGTTGTTGTTCCGGATGCGGCGGATGTAGTTCTCGATGCGACTGAGGCTGCTATTGGTGCACGTCTCGGAAACTACAGCTTTGGCAAATGGGGCGCGGCAGAAACAGAGGAGGCAGAGGCCGCGGCGCCGCAAGTGCTGATCTTCCTTTCACCGAAGGCGGCCGATGCCGAAGCCGCGTTCCAGACGGATGGCGAAGCGATCCTTGCAGGTGTTACGTTCGCCCGCGACCTGATTTCCACGCCGTCCAACATCAAGACACCAGAATGGTTTGCGCTGCAGGTTCAGGAAGAATTTGCAGGCATGCCGCGCGTCACCGTCACGGTGCTGGACGAAAAGCAGATCTCAGACCTTGGCATGGGCGCTCTCTATGGCACGGGTCAGGGGTCGGCCCGTCCCCCGCGCCTTGTGTCCATCGAATACAAGGGTGGCCAGGACGGCGATGCGCCGATTGCGTTTGTGGGCAAGGGGATCACTTTTGACACCGGCGGCATCTCGATCAAGCCGAATGACGGCATGTGGCGTATGCGGACGGATATGTCCGGCGCGGCCGGATCGGCCGGCGCCATTCTCACGCTTGCCAAACGTGAGGCGAAGGTGAATGCGGTAGCCGTGCTGACGCTTGCCGAGAACATGCCGGACGGCAATTCGATCCGGCCCGGAGACGTTTTGACCTCGATGAGCGGCAAGACGATCGAAGTGCTCAACACGGATGCGGAAGGCCGACTGGTGCTCGCTGACGGGCTCTGGTGGGCGCAGGAAACCTACAAGCCGAAGCTGGCCGTGACGATGGCGACCCTGACCGGCGCGGTTGTCGGCGCACTTGGCCGGGAGCATGCTGGGCTGTTTACGCAGGATGAGCGGCTTGCAGCGGCTTTCCTGAAAGCGGGCGACGCTGCGGGAGAAAAACTCTGGCGTTTGCCTGTGACGGAAGCGACCGCGGAGTCGATCAAGAGCGTCATCGCGGACGTCAAGAACGTTGCCGAGCAGGGGGCTGCCCCCGGTGCATCGGTAGGCGCCGCATTCATCATGGAATGGGTCAAGCCTGAAACCCCGTTTGTGCATCTCGACATTGCCGGTATGGCCTGGGAAAATGCGGGCCGCCCAACCGAACCGAAGGGCGCTGTAGGCTTTGGAGTGCGGCTCTTCGATGAGATCGCGCGGATATACGAGGCGGGCTGAATCTCTTACAAGAACAGTCTCCGGACGAAAAAGCCCCCTTCGATCGAAGGGGGCTTTCTTTTCTCAGAGGTATCTCAAGCCTTCACCAACCCGATATCGCGCAGGCGTACCATCAGGAAGTCCTGAGCGGTAATCGGGGGTTCAGCCTTGCCTCCTTCGGCGAGGCACCTGGGGAGGGCTTCGATCAGGAAGTCCTGGTTGAAGTGCAGGAAGAAAGGCGTCGAATAGCGCGGGAAGCGCGAACGCTCCGGGGCCGGATTGACGACGCGGTGCGTGGTTGAGGGCAAGACGCCGCCGGTATAGCGCTGCAACATGTCGCCGCAATTTATGACGAGCGCGCCAGGCGGCGGGTTCACGCCCAGCCATCGACCGGAGCGGTGCTTCACTTCGAGGCCGGCTTCTTCGGCGCCGAGGAGCAGGGTGATGACGTTGATGTCCTCGTGTGCGCCGGCGCGGACAGAGCCTTCCGGGGGCGGGTCCATCTGCGGCGGATAGTGAAGTAGGCGGAGGATCGAATTGCCGAAGTTGACCTTGTCGTCGAACCAGTCTTCGGACAGCTCAAGATGCAGGGCGACAGCTCTGAGGAGTTCGGCACCGAAAGTGTCGAGGGAGGCATAGAGTGCGTTTGTAGCGCGGTCGAAGTCTGCACCTTCGGTCACCGAAGGTGTGTCCTTCATGGTGTCGCGGTAAGGCGAATCGGGCGGCAATGTGCGGCCTGTGTGCCAGAACTCTTTCAGGTCGGCCTGGGAGTGGCCTTTGGCATTCTCTGTGCCGAAGGGTGTGTAGCCGCGCTGGCGGCCGCCAGGTGCGTCGTGGTATTTTTCCTTGGCCTCGGCCGGCAGCGCGAAGAAAGCCTTCGTGGCGGCGAGATTGTCGTCAATGGTTGTCTGAGCGACCGGGTGGCCGGTGATGACGGCAAAGCCGGTTTCACGGAAGGAGCGGCCCAGCTTGCCGGCGAAGGCAGCCTTGTCGGCATGCCAGACTGAATAGGGGATCGGTTCGAAATATTGGGTCATTTAGCCATTTTGCCAGAAGCGGAGGCCGCCAGATAGGGGGAGCGTCACCCCGCCGCAAGGTCAGCGATGAGCGGCGTTGACGGCGTAGAAGAGCGAGAACGGCAGGGGCAGGGCGTCTCGGATGTACTGGGCGACAAACTGGTTCTGCTCGGCGATGCGCCTGCGGGGGACGTAGATCACGTCAAACCGGCGCAGAGGCAGCCAGCCGGCGTTGCCCGGATCGTTGAGGCCGGCCCGCACGTCGACGAGGGCTGAGCGCACCTCGCCGCCGGGAAGGCGGCGGATGATCAGCACGTTGCTGGCCTGAGCATCGCGAGTGAGGCCGCCGGCCATCAAGATAGCCTGCAAGGGGTCGATCTGGCCGGGCAGGTCGAACATGCCGGGCGCGGCCACTTCGCCGCCAACGAAAACTTTCTGAGAGGCAAAACCGGTGGCGATGATCTCGAGGTCGGGATCGATGAGTTCGCTGGAGAGTGCATCGCGAAGGATAGCCGCCAGCTCGTCCGGCGTCAGGGCCATGGCCATCACGCTGCCGGCCAACGGCATGCGGATGCGCCCGTCCGGGGCGACGACGAGTTCGCGGGAAAGTTCCGGGGCTGTGTGGACGATGACTTCGATCCGGTCTCCCGGCGCGAGCAGGTAGCGTGGATCAGCGAGACTTGCCCCCGCCCAAGCACCGGGAAGCGGCTCGGCAGACCGCGCCGCCGGGACGGAGGAACAGGCGACCAGACCCAGTGCCAGGATGCCGGATGCAAGAGCAATGAGGGGGCGGGCGCGCATGGGCCTTGGCTTTCTCGCGTGAACGCTGACGCACGGGCAATGTGTCTTTATTCATCGGCATCAATGATTAAGGAAATATCAAATGGAGCATGCGATGGCTCGACGTTGAATACCTCCGGATCAGGATGAACCATGGCGCAAGCCGGTGCAGGCAGGACAGGATTGGCGCTGCCGGCCCGGCGCACCGTGCGCCATGTGCGCC
>JBGTKN010000277.1:0-3867 GCA_041744615.1 Hyphomonas sp.
CGCACGCGCACCTTGTCGATGAAGTCCTTGACCACGGGCAGCGCCACGTCGGCCTCGAGCAGGGCAACCCGGATTTCGCGAAGGGCTTCGCCCACGTCCTTTTCGGACAGCGCGCCGCGCCCGGTCAGGCCGTCGAAGATACTGCCAAGGCGTTCGCTCAGGGCGTCGAACATCGCATCCGTCTCCTCATGACGCGCAAAGCCGAAAAGCCCCGCTGAGCGAAATATCGCCGGGCGGGGGGCCCCGCCGCCTCCCGTCCGCTGAGGGACATGGGCCAGTCAGGGCGCGCTTATTGATTGCGCATGATGTGGGGCGCCTAAAGCACGGCGCATTCCACAGGTCAAGGTATCGGGGCGGTCGCGGACACCCCCTCGCCCTCAGACCCCTGCGAAAGCAGGGGTCTGGACAAGGCTGATGGCTTTATTGTTGTCAGGGCACCAGCCTTCGCCGGGACCTGCGGCAAGGCGCTACTCTTGTTCTGCGGCCTGAAACAGCTGGCGCGCGAGGTAAGTAAACTCCAGTGCCTGACGTTTCGCTCGAGCCGTCTGGTCCGCGGCGGCCGCGTGGCCGCCGTCCATGTTCTCGAAATAGTAGAACGGCAGGCCGGCTTCCTCGAAGCGTTTCGCCATCTTGCGGGCATGGCCCGGATGCACCCGGTCATCCTTCGTGGAGGTCACGAAGAAGGGCGCCGGATACGCCTTCGACGCATCGAAATTCTGGTAGGGCGAAATCGTCTCGAGGAAGGCGCGCTCTTCCGGCAAGTCGGGCGAGCCATACTCGCCGACCCAGGACGCGCCCGCCAGCAGGAGGTGATAGCGCAGCATGTCGAGCAGCGGCACCTGCACGACCACCGCGTTCCAGAGGTCAGGCCGCTGGTTCAGCATCACGCCCATCAGGAGCCCGCCATTCGATCCGCCCATGATGCCGAGATGCTCCGGCGAGGTGATCTTCTTCGACACGAGGTCTTCGCCGATCGAGATGAAGTCATCATAGATCACCTGGCGCTTCTGCTTAAGACCCGCCTGGTGCCAGTTCGGGCCGAACTCGCCGCCACCGCGAATATTGGCAAGCGCAAAGGCGCCGCCCTGCTCCAGCCAGAGCCGGCCGATGACCGGGCTGTAATTCGGTGTCTCCGAGACCTGGAAACCGCCATAACCGTAAAGCAGCGTCGGCGTTGTCCCATCCATCGCAATGTCGGCGCGGCGTACGAGGAAGTAGGGAACCCGCGTGCCATCCTTCGAAGTCGAGAAGTGCTGCTCGACCGCCAGCCCCGTCGTATCGAACTTGGACGGCAGGCTCTTGAGGCTGCTGACGGTGCCGGTGGTGACATCATAGTCCAGCAGCGAGGCCGGCGTCAGGAAGTCCTCGTAATTGAGAAAGACCGCCGTCTCCTCGTCATCCGCAAAGGCGATGCCGACCTGGCCAGAACCCGGCAGCTGGATGGGCGTCGTCGTCCATCCGTCCACGGAAGGCTCAAGCCGAAGTACCTTGCCGATCACGTTCTCGCTGATAGCCAGAAGCGCGGCGCCTTTGGCAACCGCCACGCCGTCAACCGCCTGCGTTTCAGTTGGGCGGAACACGAGATTCACCGGCGGCAGGGTGCGGCTTTCCAAGAAAGCTTCAAGATCAAAGGCAACGAGATCGCCCGCCTTGAAGGCGCCCTGCCCCTCAGGCGTCCAGTCCTGTTGCAGCGAGAAAAGGAACTGGCCTTTGTAGATGCCGTTGATCGACACCATCTCCGGCAGCGGCCATTGCACCGGCGCGGTCTCGCCGTCCGGGAACCAGAAATATTTCGAGGTGAAGAAGGTTTCGGCCTGCACCGCACCTTCCAGGATACGCCCGTCTTCGAGCTTCATCACCATCGGCCAGACGCCGACATCGGTCTTCCTGCCGCGCATTAGTTCCGCGGCGCTCTCCATCGGCGCGCCGCGCGTCCAGCGTTTGACGACGAACGGATAACCGGACTCGGTCAGCGTACCGGCGCCCCAGTCGGTCGCGACCAGTAGCGCGTCCCCGCCCGCCCAGGCGAGGCCCTGTTTGGCTTCTGGCGTGACGAACCCGCCGCCCACGAACGTCTTGGTGGCCAGATCGAACTCGCGGTTGATCACCGCGTCCTTGCCGCCATCCGACAACGACACGAGGCACTTGTACGCCGCGCCCGGCCCCGGCCGGAAACAATCCGCACCCTTGTAGACCCAGTTCTTGCCTTCATCGGCGGCCAGCTTGTCGAAATCGACAATCGTCTCCCAGACCGGCGCGTCCGTGCGGTAGGACGCGAGCGGGGTGCGGCGCCAGAGACCGCGCACGTTTACCTCGTCCTGCCAGAAATTGTAGACCAGCCCGTCGCGCACCACGCCGTAGGGAATCCGCTCACTGGAATTCAGCACATCCAGCGCCGCGGCCTCATACCCGGCATAACGTGGATCGGCTTCCAGCTCGGCCAGCGTGCGCGTGTTCTGCGCCGTTACCCAGGCCAGCGCCTCGGCGCCCTCGACCTCTTCTAGCCAGAGATGCGAGGCGGCATCGAAAGGCGCAGTCTGAGCATTTGAATCAGCGGTCACGAGGGTCTCCAGGGTGGGGGCGGTGGCGCAAGCGGCAAGCGTGAGCGTGCTCATCGCGGCTAGGAATAGTCGCATGATTGGTCCTGACATCAGAGTTGGGGTGCGTAGCTGAACGCGGCTTGATAGCCAGCCCGCAACCGTCTGAAAACCCGCTCAAGGCAGACGTTCGAGCGTGATCCGTTCGATCAGTATCGCGCGCTGCTTTTCCGGCACGACGGGACGCACCCCGAAATAGTCGACTCCCTGCTCGCCGGTGGCTACCGGCACCTCGAACTCGAACGTGAAATCCGTAAAACCAGGCTGCAAGCTGAACGATTGCCAGCCGGACTCGCCCACTCGCCCCGCCGAATAATTGGCGCGAAACTGCATGGCGCCCTGATCATCGGCCGGGCGTGCGCGCACCGTGGCGCGGACCTTTCGGCCGGAAAACTGCACTTCGATATCGGGCGCCAGCCGGAAATGCGGTCCCAGCTCCGGCGCGTCCTGCAATGCGTCGAAGGCGACATCAACCTGCAGGACATAGCCGCGCTCCGGCGTCCGCAGCAGACGGGTGCGCGCGTCGCCCCCGGCGATCACTTTGTTAAGATACCGGCCTTCGATGACGATCCGGTCATAGTTGACCCCGTCGCCCGCAACCGCGCCCGTCGGCAGGCGTCCGATGCCCGGCTGCAATGCCAGCCCGATCATCAGGACGACGAGCAGGCCGGCTAGGGGAAAGAAGATCCGGTCGCGCATGCCTGTCCTATACTTGGTCGCGGCCCCGCTGGCCAATCCGGAAGGCTCCTGTTAGCAGGGTCCCAGGCCGATTGGCGAGACATTTGCACGGCGCGCGACGAACCCGGGAGGACAACACCGCATGAGCGAGAGTTCCCTGCGCCGCCGCGCCAAGGAAGCCAGAATCTGGCTGTTCGACAATTGCTATCCGCTCTGGGCCGAGCACGGATTGACCGAAGCGGGCCTGTTTCCCGAAGTCCTGTCGCTCGATCATGACGAACTCGCCCGCGATGTCACTCGCGTGCGGCTCCAGGCGCGCCAGACCTATGTGTTCGCCGAAGCCTGGCGGATGGGCTGGAAGCGCGACACCTCGGCCCGGCTGGTCCAAGCCGGCGTCGCGATCCTGACCGGACCGGCCCTCGCTGTCAGCGGCCTGCCGGGCAAAACCCTCCACGCCGATGGCAGCGGCCTCGCCGACGCCACGGCTGACCTTTACGACACGGCCTTCGTCCTGTTCGCCCTCGCCGAGGCTACCCGGGGTCCAGGCCCCGCCCGCGAAGCGCTTGCGAGCGCCAAGGACGTGCTCGGCGCG
>JBGTKN010000278.1:0-1930 GCA_041744615.1 Hyphomonas sp.
GATGGAGCCGCAGCCGATGCGGGTCTGGCCCTCGGCCGCCGCGATCACCCGTCTCGAGCAGACCTTCGACTGGGTGCTCTGGATCGAGGAGGCGGAGCGCAAGCTGGTCTGGTCTCGTGCCGCCCGCGTGCCGTGGAAGCCGATCTGCTGGAAGATGGGTCTGAGCCGCACGGCGGTGACCCGGCGCTGGCAGTTCGGCCTGGCGGTGATCACCTGGCGGCTCAACGGGCGGGCGCCATCGGCCAGACGATCGCGTGCATTCGTGATCGAAAAGGCCAATCGGCTGTCAAGAACAATCGTCCGCTGAGTGAATTTTCGGGTGTACATCGCGGAGGCTTACACATTTCGATCAGGGCGCTAGAAAAGGGTTATGCTCGGGAGAGGCGCGCGCGGGACGGTCCGCGCCGCCGGCCTTCGGGGTCCACCGGAGGGTTCAGTCGGGGTGCAACCTGAAGAAACTCTGCTAACCAATTGAGTTTCTGGTTCCTTCCTGGCGACATTCGTATGCTGGCGGGCGAAGCGCGGCGCATCGCTAGTGACAGGGCCGGATTTTTGGGAAGCCACCCGGAAGCCAGCGCCGCCTGATACCGCCTGAAACACCGCAAAATCAAACCCTTGATGCTGGATACCCCCTGGTTGCCGCTGGACTCCGCGTGGAGTCCAGTCTGGACCCCGGAGTCCGGAAGCCAGGGGTATCCACCCTGATCCGAGGAACGACGCGCCGATGACCCTGAGCTTCGCTCCGGAAGCGATCGAGACATGGCCGCTGGCCAGGCTCCAGCCCTATGCCCGCAACGCGAAGGCGCACGGGGCGGAGCAGGTCGCGAAGATCGCCGCGAGCATGGCGGAGTTTGGCTGGACCGTTCCCTGCCTCGTCGCCGAGGACGGCGAGCTGATCGCGGGCCACGGGCGCGTGCTGGCCGCGACGCAGCTCGGGCTGACCGAAGCGCCGGTGATCGTACTGGGGCATCTGACCGAGACACAGCGGCGGGCTTATCGGATCGCGGACAACAAGCTGACCGAACTCGGGACATGGGATGAGGCGTTGCTGTCGGCCGAACTGAACGACCTGCTGGCCGAGGATTACGATCTATCGCTGGTCGGGTTTTCCGACGGCGAACTGGACAAGCTGTTGGCCTACGTCGCGGAAGACGACAGTGAAGAAGGTGGCGCCGGGGGCTCCGTGCCACCGGCGACCATCCCCGAGCCGCCGCGCAACCCGGCGTCGCGGTCGGGCGATCTCTGGATCCTCGGTGATCACCGGCTTCTCTGTGGCGACAGCACCAACGCAACCGACGTGCGCCGCCTGATGAAGGGCGAACGCGCGATCCTGTTCGCGACCGACCCGCCGTATCTCGTCGACTACGACGGCTCGAACCATCCGACGCGGAACAAGGACTGGAGCCAGAGCTACGGCGTCACCTGGGACGACAGCAGCCAGGGTGCGGAACTCTACGACGGCTTCATCGCCGCCGCCGTTGCCGAGGCGATCGCCGAGGACGCTGCCTGGTATTGCTGGCACGCCTCGCGCCGCCAGGCGATGCTCGAGGCCTGCTGGGAAAAGGCCGGGGCCTTCGTCCATCAGCAGATCATCTGGGTGAAGGACCGCGGGGTTCTGACCCGGTCACATTACCTCTGGAAGCATGAACCCTGTTTCATGGGCTGGCGGCGTCCAAACCGCCCACCCAAGGTGGCCGAGGAAACGCTGCCATCGACATGGGCGCTGCCCAGCTTTGCCAAAGACGACCGGCCCGACCATCCGACGCCGAAGCCGCTCGATGCCTTCGGGATCCCGATGCGCCAGCATGTGGCGCGGGGCGGGCTTTGCTACGAGCCGTTCTCGGGCTCCGGCTCGCAGATCATGGCAGGCGAGGCGAATGGGCGCCGCGTCTTCGCGATGGAGATCAGCCCGGCTTACATCGACGTGGCC
>JBGTKN010000279.1:0-18075 GCA_041744615.1 Hyphomonas sp.
CAAACGCGTCCGCCGCCGCGAGCCGTTCCAGCGGCGCGCGGCCAAGGCCTGTCCGCCGGCGCAAATCATCAGAAGAGGTAAAGCCGGAGCCACGTGCAGCCATCAGGGCTTCCATCTCGTCCTCGCGCAAGCCGTCGACCTGCCGAAATCCGAGCCGCACGGCGCAAAGCCCGTCACCCCTGTCCGCAGGTTCAAGCGTGTTGTCCCAGTCGGAATAATTGACGTCCACGGGCCGCACCTCGACCCCATGCTCGCAAGCGTCCCGGACGATCTGGGCCGGCGCGTAGAAACCCATCGGCTGGCTGTTCAGCAGCGCCGCGCAGAACACGTCCGGGTGGTGGCATTTCAGCCAGGACGAAACATAGACCAGCAGCGCAAAGGAGGCGGCATGGCTTTCCGGAAATCCGTACTCGCCAAAGCCCTTCACCTGATCAAAGCAACGCTTGGCAAAGATTGGATCATACCCGCGCGCCACCATGCGCGAGACCATCATGTCCTCGTAGTTCTGGATGGTGCCGACTTTCCGGAATGTTGCCATAGCCCGGCGCAGGCCGTTGGCCTCTTCCGGCGTAAACTTCGCTGCATCGATTGAAATCTGCATGGCCTGTTCCTGGAATAGCGGCACGCCAAGGGTTCTCTGGAGGATACGCGACAGCTCATCGGCCGGTCCATGTTGCGGAGAAGGGCTCGGAAAGTTGACCGGCTCGATTTTCTTCCGCCTGCGGAGATAGGGATGGACCATGTCGCCCTGGATCGGCCCCGGCCGCACGATCGCCACTTCGATCACGAGATCATAGAATGTGCGCGGCCTGAGGCGTGGGAGCATGTTCATCTGCGCTCGGCTCTCCACCTGGAACACACCCAGACTGTCACCTTCGCACAACATGTCATAGGTCGCCGGATCATTCGGCGGAATGGTCGCGAGATTGAAACCCTGACCCTTGTGCTCCTCCAGGAAATCAAAGGCCTTCCGTATACAGGTCAGCATGCCGAGCGCCAGGACGTCCACTTTCAGGATGCCGAGGGCGTTGATGTCGTCCTTGTCCCATTCGATGAAGGTGCGCGCGTCCATTGCCGCATTCCCGATCGGCACGGTCTCGATCAGCGGCCCGCGCGTCAGCACGAAGCCGCCGACATGCTGGGACAGGTGACGCGGAAATCCGATCAACTGCTGCGTCAACTGGATCGCCCGCCGGACAAGTGTATTGCCGGGGTCGAGACCGGCCTGAACAATCTGGCTCGCCGAAATGCCGCTGCCCCAGCTTCCCCAGACAGAGCCCGCCAAGGCGCCGGATATCTCCTCGCTGAGCCCGAGGGCCTTGCAGACTTCGCGCACTGCGGAGCGCGGACGGTAGCAGATAACCGTTGCGGTCAGGGCCGCGCGGCCGCGGCCGTATCGATCGTAGACGTACTGAATGACTTCCTCGCGCCGTTCATGCTCGAAATCCACATCGATGTCCGGAGGCTCCTTGCGCTCTCGCGACAGGAACCGCTCGAACAGGAGGCTCGACTCGGCGGGGTCCACGCTGGTCACACCGAGGCAGAAGCAGACGGCGGAGTTGGCGGCCGATCCGCGTCCTTGGCAGAGGATACCCTGCGACCGTGCCCAGGCCACGATGTCATGGACGGTGAGAAAGTATGGCGCATAGGACAATTCCTCGATCAGGCCGAGTTCCTTGCGCAATTGCAGCGCGACCGCCTCCGGAATGCCGCCGGGATAGCGCCACCTTGCGCCTTTCCAGGTAAGAAACTCCAGATGCCCCTGCGGGGTCGATCCGGCCGGAACCGGTTCGTCGGGATACTCGTAAGTCAATTCATCCAGGCTGAACGCGCAGCGCGCCGCGATCTCCAATGTGCGGGCCAGTGCAGGCTCGAATCCCTTGAACAGCCGCTCCATTTCCGGTGCATCCTTGAGATGGCGTTCGCCATTGGCTTCCAGCCGGAAGCCTGCCGAGTGGATGCTGCAATGCTCACGGATGCAGGTCACCACATCCTGCAGAGGCCGGCGTTCCGGCAGATGGTAGAGAACGTCATTGATGGCGACGAGCGGCGCGCCGCATACTGCGGAAAGATCGGCAAGACGTGCAATCTGCTCACGGTTACGGCCGGCATAGCTGTAGCGTGCGGCGAGATAGGTTCGCCCCGGCGCGGCGAGAGCCGCCTCCCCGAGTGCGGCTTCGAATGCCAGGGTCGCCGCATCCGGCGGCAGGACAATCAGGATCTGCCCCTCGCAGGCCGCAAGGATGTCCTTCATCTCGAGATGGCAGGCGCCTTTCTCCGCTTTCAGCTTTCCTTCGGAGATCAGCCGCGACAGCCGCCCATAGGCCGCCCGGTCCATCGGATAGACAATGATTTCGGGTCCGTCTGCAGGCACAAGCCGGGCGCCGACGAGCAATCTCAGCCCCGTTTCCCTGGCCGCGAGGTGCGCCCGCACGACCCCCGCCAGGGTGTTGCGGTCGGCAATGCCGATCGCCTTGAGACCAAGTGCCGCCGCGCGCTTCACCAGTTCTTCCGGATGACTCGCGCCCCGCAGGAATGAAAAGTTCGTGGTGACAGCGAGTTCCGCATAGCCGCTCATGCAAACAATCCTTGCACGAACCATTCGGGCATTTCTCCGCGGCCATCATCATAGAGGCCTTCGCGGAATACCCAGTACCGGCGCCCGTCTGCGTCCTCGATGCGGTAATAGTCCCGGGTTCGCGGAAGCGTGCCGGGCCGGGTATCTTTCCCGGGCAGGAAGACCCACCATTCCGGCGCGATCCGTTCCGGTCCGTCTGACCTCACCACGCGCCGCATTACGCGCCGCCAGACGAAACTCAGGGGCGGGCCATCCGGCACCTGGGCAATCACGTCCACACGTTCGGGCCAGGCGAGCATCCGCACGGGACGCAGCGCCCCTTTGCCGGTCGCCGAGGCCGCTGCCGGAGGAAGCGTTCCGGTGAATGCGGCGCGCCGTTCGGCCTTGTCTGGCGCATGCCGGGCATCGGCAATCATCAGGGTGACGGTATTGTCGCCAAGGCGCGCATTGATCCGGTCAGCCAGCGCGGAGAGGGCTATCTCATCGACCCCCGTCGCCGCAAGCTCACCGGAAAGGGGCCGGCTGCCCATCTCCATCGGGCCGGTGCGCAAGGCTTCTAGAAGCAGGAGGTCGATTCCGAAACCCGGGTTCACCTTTTCGATCTTCTCACCGAAGAGCCTCAGGATATGCCCGGGCGTCCGCACCGGCCGCGCCGCCTGCGCGGAGATTTCTGACACCTGCCCATCCGAATGAAACGCGGTGAACAGGAAATGCCGCGCACCGAGACCCTTGCCGGAAAGATCCCCGCAGAGGATTTCCGTCAGCTGCTGTAGTCCGGCTTCAACTCCGGCCGCATGGGTGAGGGGCTCGGGGCAGGGCAACCGGCAGGCATGATCCGCCAGCGGACGAAGCGGCGTGATCGGCTCCAGACGCAGGCCGAGCGCCTGATCGAGGCGCAGGCAGACCGCGTCCGCCGCCTGCCGCGACTGGAACCGCCGGGCGAGCGCCTTGCGGTCAATTCCGTAGAGCTGTCCGATCCGTGTCAGTCCGAAACGGCGCAGCAGCGTTGCCGCCTCCGGCGACAAACGTAACGCCTGCACTGGCAGGTCCGAGAGCCCTCCGCGTACCTGGTTCTCCGGCAAGATCTGCGGCGCGTCCCGCATGGCTCCATGACGGGCCACTGCCTGCGCTGCTCCGGGTGTCCCGGCAATCGCAATCCGGTGGTCATACCCGGTTCGCGCCAGCTTCTCCGAGAGCGTCGCCGCCATGCGGGCTTCACCGCCGAACAGGTGATCGCATCCGGTTGTCTCGAGCAGAAGGCCATCCTCGCCCTCGAGGGCGACAAATGGAGAAAAGCAGGTCATCCAGCGTGCGAGCAGGTTGAGCGCGCGGGCATCGCTCTCGCGGTCGATCTCTTCGGAAGAAAGGTCCGGCAGACAGGCCCGCGCATCGCTGAAGCGCATGCCGGCCTGTATCCCCGCCGCCTGCGCGGCACAATTTGCCGCAGCGATGGTCAGTCCGTAGGCAGACTTCTCATGCAGGACAAATGGCGGCGCTTTAGCCAGCTTTTCGGTGGGCCAGGGCTTCCCGTGCCGGCGGGCGCGGCGCAGCCTGTCCAGCGGCCAGTCCGGAAACCACACCGAGAGATAGCGTTTCATCATTCCACTCGAGATCAAAACATGTTCCCGTAAGATGCGGCGCCGTCCGGCAACGCTCGAGCTTGGCGCGCCAGCGGGCATGTCCGGGGGCGTACGGATCATACCTGTTCAGGCCAGAAGGCCGGGGACTGACCCGCCAGCGTGTGGCAGCGGCAGTTGCGCCTTCGCAGGTCTGAGGCATGAGGAGGACAACCGGTACGCCGTGCCGGCCGGAGGCAAGCGTCAGGCGTCGGGTGGCGGTGAAATCCGCTGCACCGAGTTCGGCGACCACGAGGCCCACCGCCCCGGAGACGATGGCCTCTTCGACCGCCCAGAGCGCCTCGCCGCTGGTGCGGACCTCCACATTCAGGCGTCTCGGCGCGGCGCCCTGCATTTGCCGCAAGGCGGCTTCGGGCACCTGTCCCACATCGCCGCTGAATTTCGTCTGGCTGATCCAGAGCCAGGCGCTTTGTCTTGCCTGCCGGACTGTCGCCAGCAGGAAGCCGGTGACGGCTGCCCGGTCTCCATAAGACGCCTCAGCCACCTCATGCAGGCCGATCTCCCCGAGCCCGAACGGGAACGCCACCGGCGAAGCGGGGGCGGCCGCAACGGTTCCAAGCAGACCCTTCGTCCTGAGCGTGGCAATATCCATATGTTCTTATTTTGTTCTTTTGAATGTGAGTCAATCCCTTTCGCCGGAGCGGGTGCGGAAGCGCGCTGGCCGTCGCGCTCACATGCGGCGTTGACGCGGCGGCCTGCGCCCTACATCCCTAAACAGATTGCCGCCCTCGACCGGAACGAGCGGGCCGGAAAATCCAGGAAGACTCATGGCACAATCGCAGTTCAAGGGGTTCGCAGGGGTCGCTATTCGCGGCGACCGGCTCGGCGACCCGGATGACCCCCTGGTACTGCTGGTGCACGGCGGCGGGCAGACCCGCGGTATCTGGAACGATGCTGCGGCGGCGCTCGTCCGGGCCGGTCGCCAGGTGATCGCCATCGACCTGCGCGGACATGGCGAAAGTGAATGGCCCGTTGATGCGCGCTATGACTTCGGCGCCTACGTCGAAGACCTGCGCGCCATCCTCGCGCAATTACCGTCCCGACCGGTCATCGTCGGTGCATCGCTCGGGGGATGGGTCGCCGCCGTGGCCATTGGCGAGGACGGCGGCCATCTCGCCTCCGGCCTGATCCTGGTGGACGCTCCGCCTGAGCTTGATCTGACCAATATCCGCAAGGCCGCCGGCACCCTGCGCGCTGCGTCCGAAACCGCCAAGGGCGCCTGGGATCCCCGCATGCTGGACCGGTTTCACCTTGAAGACGCGCTGATACGGTTCAAGGCCGCCGCGCCCAACATTCGTGTGCCAGCCTTGTTCGTGCGCGGCGCCCTGAGCGACGTTACGGATGCGGCATCTGCCGGCCGCATCGTAGACCAGATTCCCGGCGCCGAATATGCCGAGATCGGCGAAGCCGGGCACCTCGTCGCCTCCGATCGCGGAGACCTCTTCAGCGCGACGCTGCTGGACTTCCTCGAACGCCGGATACCCCGCTTCGTTCCGGAATACCGTTCGGGTTCCGACGCGCGCACCCTGCGCGATGCCCTCGGCTGTTTCGCGACCGGCGTGACCGTCGTGACGGCATTCGACGAGAACGGCGTCCCCGCCGGCCTGACGGCGAACTCCTTCACGTCCGTATCGCTCGATCCGCCGCTGCTGCTCGTCTGCATCGCCAAGACCTCCAGCAGCCTCAAGGCCATCGAGACGACCGACCATTTCGCCGTCAATGTGCTGCACATCGGCCAGCAACCCGCCTCCAGCCTGTTTGCGCTCCCCGGCGAAGACCGTTTCCGCCAGACGCCCTGGAAGCGCGGTCGTCACAACGCGCCGATCCTCTCGAACGCGCTCGCGAGTTTCGAATGCCGGCGCCACCAGATGCACGACGGCGGTGACCACATCATCCTCGTCGGCGAAGTCCTGCGCGCCACTTTCGATCCGCGCCGTGACCCGCTGCTCTATTTCCGCGGCAAGTATCGCCGCCTGCATTTCTCCTGAATGCCCGGCGCTCTAGAGGAACCCTTTCAGTTCCCCGACAAACCGCTCGAACTGGTCATGATGCAGCCAGTGACCGGCATTCTCGTAGACCTTGACCTGCGCATTCCTGAAATGGGCGATCCGGCCGTCCTCTTCCGGGTTCGAAGCCCAGCTGTTCTTGCCGTAGAGCAGGAGGGTCGGGCAGGTGATCTCCCGCCATAACGCGTCTACGTCGTCCTGCGGCAGATCATAGGGCACCATCACGCGGAAATGGTTGTCGAACTTCCACGAATACGTGCTGTCCTCATTCTGGCTGATGCCATGTATTGTGAGGTGCCGGGCTTGCGCGTCCGACAGGTAGCCGTTCTCTTCCTTCATGCGCTGGTAAGCTTCCTCCAGCGTCGCATACTTCTTCGGACTGCGCCCGGCTGCGGCGCGTTTGGCCTCGATCCAGGTACGCATCCGCTGACCAATCGGCTCGGCCATCCGCGCCTGCAGCATCTTGGGCGACGGCCCGAGCCCTTCGATGGCCACCACCTTGCGCACGTTCTCGGGATAGATGCCGGCATAGCGCAGCGAGATATTGCCCCCATAGGAGTGCGCTACGATGGTCAGTGGGGCCAGCTGCTTCTGGTGGATCAGCTGCGCCAGATCGTAAACGCAGGAGCGCACCGAATAGTCCCCGTCGGACGACCAGCCGCTGTCGCCGTGTCCGCGCAGGTCCGGCGCGATGACATGCCAGTCATGGCGCAGCTTCTGGGCCACCCAGTCCCAACTGCGGCAATGGTCCCGCCCGCCATGCAACAGGATAAGCGGCGGTGCATCCGAATTGCCCCAATCCACATAGTGGAGGCGCAGGCGCTGCGAGATGTAGCTGTGTGAGGTCGGTCCGGTGATCATCCCCTGAAATAGACCGCGCCGCGCCCCAGCGTCCAGCCCGACGCAGGCGATCTGCCGCAACGGCACCGCCGCGCAGCCCGTTGCATCCCCCGGGCGGCACGGTAGGTTCACGCAATACACTGCCCGGCGATACGCCAGAGGCGGCATTTCCTGGGGAGGAAATCATGTACCGTTTACTTGCCGCTGGCCTCTCTGCCGCTTTGTGCGCCGCCTGCACGGCCACCGGCGATCCCATCATCGCATCGGCTGGCCAGGCAACGCCCGCCACACTCGCCGCGAATCAGGCCTATTCCGCCGCGCTGCCCTGGGACGACGAGAGCGAAACGGCGCTCGCGAAACGGGGCTTCATCGCGACGCTGGACGATACGAAAATCCGGGCGTCGGATGGCCGTGTTGTCTTCGACGCCGGCGCCTATGATTTCGCGGAAGGCGCCGCGCCTGACACCATGAACCCCAGCCTCTGGCGCCATCTCGGCTTGCTCAACAATCACGGCCTCTTCGAAGTCACTCCGGGCCTCTGGCAGGTTCGCGGCCTCGACCTCTCGGTGATGAGCGTCATCGCCTCCGAGACCGGCTATATCATCGTCGATCCGCTCACCGCCACCGAGACCGCCGCCGCCGCAATGTCGCTGGTGCACGCGCACATTGGCGACCGGCCAATCGTTGCAGTGATCTACACGCACAGCCATGGTGACCATTTCGGCGGCGTCAAAGGGATCGTGACCGACGCAGACGTCGCCGCCGGCAAGGTCCAGATCATCGCGCCCGACGGCTTCATGGAACATGCCGTCAGCGAAAACCTGATTGCTGGTCCGGCCATGAGCCGCCGCGCCAACTTCCAGTTCGGCACCCGCCTGACTCCCGGACCGGCCGGGCAGGGCGGCGCAGGCATTGGTACCGGTCTACCAAGCGGATCGTTCAGCCTGATCGCGCCTACGCATTCGATCACGCAAACCGGCGAGACGCTCACAATCGACGGTATCACGATCGAGTTCCAGGTGACCCCCGGCACCGAAGCGCCGGCCGAAATGAATTTCTATCTTCCGCACCTTCGGGCGCTCTGCCTCGCCGAGAACGCCAATCCCACGATGCACAATGTCCTGCCACCGCGCGGCGCGCTCGTGCGCGATTCCAAGGCGTGGGCGGATTATCTTACCGAGTCGATCCACCTCTTTGGTGACCGGACCGACGTGATGTTCGTGTCACACGGCTGGCCGCGCTGGGGACAGGACGACGTCGCCGAATTCATGGCGTCCCACCGCGACGCCTACAAATTTCTTCACGACCAGTCCGTCCGCCTGATGAACAAGGGCTACACTGCCGAAGAGATCGCCGAAGTCATCGCACTGCCGGAAACACTCGCGTCCAAATGGTACAATCGCGGATATTACGGCACGATGGCCCACAATTCGAAGGCCGTGTACCAGCGCTATCTCGGTTGGTACGATGGCAATCCCTCTAACCTCAATCCCTGGCCGCCCGAGCAGGCAGCCGAACGATATGTCAAGGCGATGGGGGGCAGGTCCAAGGCGCTGCGCACGGCCCGGCAAGCCTACAGCGTCGGTGACTATCGCTGGGCCGCCGAAGTCGCGAGCCATCTCGTCTTCGCAGACGCGTCGAATACGGACGCCCGAGAAGTCCTGGCTCAGGCCTTCGAGCAGATGGGATACCAGGCCGAAGGCTCCCTCTGGCGCAACATGTACTTGACCGGTGCCGCCGAAGCCCGCAGCGCCCCGGATGCGGCCAGCGTCACGACTTTGTCTCCGGATGTCGTCTCCGCCATCACGGTTGGGCAGGTGTTCGATATCCTCGCGATCCGCGTCGATCCGCAACTGGCACAGGGAAAGGCGGTGTCGATCGCCTTCGTATTCACGGATCTTCAGGAAACGCGTCTTGTCAGCCTGCGCAATTCGGTGCTGGTGCACGAACCCGCAGCCGAACGACCGGCCGACGCCACGTTGACACTCTCGCGGCCAGCCTTTCTCGGCATGATCTTCGCCGGGCAGAAGCCAGCCGATCTGGTGCTCACGGGAGCATTGTCGATTTCCGGCGATCCGGCAGCTGCGGCCACCTTGCTTGGCGTCCTTGATCCGCCTGCCTCGCCCGAGCCTTTCGCAGTCGTGACGCCCTGAAAGCTAGCCCTTCGACGAACATCGCGCATTGAACACGGAAACGTCGGCGTTGAATGCCCGCACTGCGCTCTGCAGGGCCAGATCGTCCTTCGCGAACGCTTGCTTCGCCGTCTCATACTCGGCGCGCTCCCGGTCTGCGGCAGCGGCATGAGCGGCCGAGACGAGCCGGTGAATTTCCGCATCTTCCCAGTTTACCCCGGCATCTTCAGCCGTGATGGCCGATGCAGCGCGCTGCTCGGTAAGCTTGGCAATCTCTGCCTCGCGCGGGGCAATCGTCGCCTGCATGGCCCGGCAAGCATCGGCGTCCAGCTTTGTGTTCGCCAGCGCCGGGCCTGTGAGGCTTGCGAACAGGAGTGCAAGAATGAATGTATGTCGCCGCATGCAGAAGGCTTCTCCGATCAGTGCGGCAATATTTCGGCAATCATCTGAAGCCTCGATGAACGATGCAGTGGGCGCTGCTCTCGGGCTCAGGTCGCGGCGGCCGGCGGCGGCATCTTGCTGCGGCCGGCGGTCACAGCGTCGATGATGTTGAACACGGCCGCAAAATCCTTGAGCAGCTCGCGAACCCTGTCCGCACTGTCGAGCGGTTTGAACATCGATCCCGGCTCAAACAGGTTGCCGCCCTGCACGGTGATCAGCATCTCACCGCCGTCAAACGCAGCCTTCAGCTTTCCCCCCCGGAACACGTCTTCCAGATCGACAAGCTTCTGCATCAGGTCCGGCGTCAGCAGGTAGCGGCTTTCGACCTGATCGGTCGTGTAAACTTCGAATATCTTCTCGAACCGGGGATCTTCCAGCCCCGCACGCTGCATGCCCTTGCCGCCGCCGAACCGGTTGAAGAACCCCATGTCGCGCGTCACCAGCGTTCGGCCATAGAAGGTCTTGTGGAAATCCAACCGCAGGCACTGGCCTTTGAACACGGTGACCCAGGTCGTCCGTGTGCGGCCTTTGGAATCGGTCGTCGTGCGCTTTTCTTCCAGGTGCGCTTCGAACAGTTCGAAATCAACTTCACCGCGTCGGCCGATCACGAGGTCTTCGAATTTCGACCGGTCCCAAGCCGGAACGACCCCGACTTCCTTGTGCCGGAAAATCGTGTCGCAGGTGCCGGGCGCCGCGGTGAATGCCAGGTCGAGCTGTCGCGCGACCGGTTCCACGATCAGCGACTTGGCCTCTCCGGCCAGCCGCGTGATATCCATGTTGCCCCAACCGACGACGCCGAAGCCGATGATCGCCACGATGATCGCCACCACGGGCAGCTTCAAGAGCGCAAAGCCGGTCACCGCCCCCGCCACGACAATGGCGCCGCCGATCCAGCGCGTCTGCACCGCCTTTTTCGCTGCCGCCACGCGCTCCGCCTCGCGCGCCAGCAGGCCGGGGCGAATTTCCTCTTCGTAGATACGGTCAAACCCCGCAAACTCCGGCGGGAGGTCGTCCAGCGTCAGCGGAGGACGGGAGTCCGGAGTCTGATCCATGTCACTCATGCCCGAATCCCGCTCCCGCCTTGATCAGCGAGCATAAAGCGCTCGCGCGCATGCCGAAAGGCCCTGTTCAGATATCCGCGTAGATGTGACGCTCGCCCGCAAACCCGGAATGTGTCACCGCGCCTTCATGCGCCGGGCCGACCAGTTTCGCGAATTTCTGCAACGCGCCGGAACCATACTTTGTGAGCCGCGGTTTCCAGTCCCGCTTGCGGTCCGCGATCTCGGCAGGTGTCAGCCGCACGTCGATGGTGCCCTTGAGGGCGTCCAGAATGATGATGTCGCCGTCGCGGATCAGGCCGATCGGGCCGCCCTCGGCCGCTTCCGGTCCGACATGGCCCACGCAGAACCCGCGCGTCGCGCCGGAGAAGCGGCCGTCGGTGATCAGCGCCACCTTGTCGCCCATGCCCTGGCCGTAGATAGCTGCCGTGGTCGACAGCATCTCGCGCATGCCGGGTCCGCCCTTCGGCCCCTCATAGCGGATGACCAGCACCTCGCCTTCCTTGTAGTTGCGGTCGCGCACGGCGGCGAAGCAGGCTTCCTCGCCGTCGAACACACGGGCCGGGCCGGAGAACGTCAGATCCTTGAGGCCTGCGACTTTCACGATCGCCCCGTCCGGCGCCAGCGACCCCCAGAGGCCGACCACACCGCCATTCGGCGAGATCGGATTGGTCGCCTCGCGGATCACCTTCTGGTCCTTGTTGAACACCACGTCCCTGAGGTTTTCGGCCACCGTCTTGCCGGTCACCGTCATGCAGTGCCCGTGGATCAGCCCCGCGTCATAGAGCGTCTTCATCAGCATCGGCACGCCGCCCGCCTCGCCGAAATCCTTGGCGACATAGTTCCCGCCCGGTTTCAGGTCCGCGATGTACGGCGTCTTGGCGAATATCTCCGCCACATCTTTCAGGTCGAACTGCACGCCGCACTCATGTGCCATCGCAGGCAGGTGCAGCGCGGCATTGGTCGAGCCGCCCGAGGCCGCCACCACCACCGCCGCATTCTCGAACGCTTCCCGCGTGCAGATATCCCGTGGACGGATGTTCTGCTCGATCAGCCGCATCACCGCCCGGCCGCTTTCGACGCAATAGGCATCGCGCTCCAGGTACGGCGCCGGCAGCGCCGACGAGAGAGGCAGCGCGAGACCAATTGCTTCCGACACGCACGCCATTGTATTCGCCGTGAACTGCCCGCCGCATGCGCCGTCACCGGGGCAGGCCAGTTTCTCGAGTGCTTCCAGCTTCGCGGTTGTCATCTCGTTGGAGCCTGCCGCATGCGCGCCGACCGCCTCGAACACGTCAAGCACCGTCACATCCTTGCCCTCGAACCGGCCCGGCATGATCGAGCCGCCATAGATGAACACGCTCGGCACGTTGAGCCGCAGCATTGCCATCATCATCCCCGGCAGCGACTTGTCGCAGCCGGCCACGCCGACCAGCGCATCATACGAATGCCCGCGCATCGTCAGCTCGACCGAGTCGGCAATCACTTCGCGGCTGACCAGCGACGAGCGCATGCCCTCATGGCCCATTGCGATTCCGTCGGTCACGGTGATCGTGCAGAATTCGCGCGGCGTGCCGTCCGCTTCCTTCACGCCTACCGAGGCCGCATGCGCCTGTCGCATCAGTGCCGTATTGCAGGGCGCCGCTTCATTCCAGCAGGACGCAACGCCGACAAACGGCTTCTTGATGTCCTTCGTGGAGAGACCCATCGCATAATAATAGCTCCGGTGCGGTGCCCGCTCGGGACCTTCCGTCACATGGCGGGAGGGCAGGCTGGATTTGTCCCAGATTTTGGTCATGCGGTCATTCCCTTGATACAGGGCGACGGTTAGCGCGGCGTCGGCGCGCTGTCATCCCTGAACGCGGGGTCAAAAGGCATCAGTGGACGAGGCGCGCCTGCTGTGTTGCCTTGGTAGCCAGCGTAAACAGGGGCTCGGCCCGTGATGCCGGGTCCATCAGCAGGCGGGCGGCACACGTGCCGACCGCCGGCCCGTGCTTGAATCCATGACCCGATCCCATGCCGACCATAACCGCGTTGGCATAGTCCGGATGCCGGTCGATAAGGAAATCTCCGTTCGAACTGTTCTCGTATTGGCAGACACGGGTCTCCGAGAGTGGCGCATCCTTCAGCGCCGGAAAGCGTCGGCCGAGATACGCCCGTACCTGCGCCAGCGATTCCGGCTGCGTCACTCGGTCATTGGTATCCGGGTCGACAATCGGCCCATGGATATCATTGGCCAGCTTGAAGCCCCGGCTTTCGAGATCAGGAAAGCCGTACATCACATCTTCGCCGAAGAAATCGATCCAGCCGGGCATCGCCGCAGCGTCAAAGCTTGTGTTGCCCGAAGGCGGCCGGAAGAAAAAAATCTCCTGCCGGGTCACGAACAGACGGTCACCGATGGCTTCCGGAAACAGGCGGCCCAACCAGGGCCCGCACGCGAACACGAACTCGGCGGCCTGAAGTATCTCGCCATCGGCGGTCTGCACGGCTTTGAGTTTTGAGCCCGTCTGCAGCGGCAGGATCGCCGCCTTGCGGTAGTTTCCGCCCTTGCGCACAAATCCCTCGACGACGCTGGCCACGCTCCGCCGCGCCATCAGCGCGCCAAAGGTCGGCTCCCAAAGGCCGAACGCAACACCACTCCAGTCGACCTGCGGCCACCGCTGCGCCAGTTGCGCCGGCTCCAGCCGGTCTGTCGGAAGCCCGAGTTCCCGCATCGTGTTGTAACTGCCCGTCGCGTAGTCGTTCTCCTTGTCGAAGAAGGCCAGCACGCCGGTCTGGTGGAACAGGGGCAGGTCAGCATCCTTGGAGAGACGTTGCCATTCGGCGAGCGACTCCGCTGCCATCTCGGAATACCTGCGGCTCGTCCCATAGCCTGCCCGGATAAGGCGGGATTCCCCGCCGGAAGAGGCCCGCGCATGCGCCGGCCCCCAGGCGTCCACCAGCGTCACCTTCCGGCCTGAACGCCGTAGCATCTCCGCCGTCCATGCGCCGAACACACCGGCACCGACAACAATCGTATCAGGCATTTTCGGCTTCCCCGTTGTCACGCAGGCGCTGACCAGCGGCGCCGCAGCGATCGCGCCGAGAACTTCCCGTTTGGTCATCATCCCGTATTCGCCCTCAAACGTGCCTCGACGGTAAGACACAATTTCAGGAACGACAATTGACGCCTTATCCGTCTAGGCAATCCCCGCCAGGGCAGCCCGAGCCGATTTCAGCTTTTCGCGGCGCAGCGACCAGTCTTTCAGTCGGTCACGGTTCTCTTCCACGATTTCCTCCGGCGCCCTCGCTACAAAGTCCTGATTGCCCAGTTTCTTCTCGGTGGAGGCGATGTCCTTGTCGAGCAGCGCAATTTCCTTGTCGAGACGTTTCCCGGCTTCGGCCTTGTCGATCAGATCGGCAATATGCAATGCGGCAACGGACGTTCCGACGAGCGTCGATACCGAACCCTTCGGCAGGGCCGTACCTGTGCTGGTATCATCCAGCCGCGCCATGCGCCGCAGCACTTCATCATGCCGCTCCAGGCGCCGCGCATCGACCGGGGAGGGGTTCACCAGCGTCAAGGGCACTTTCGCGCCTGCCGGAACGCCGAGATCATTCCTCAGCGATCGGATTTCGGTGATCATCTCGATCAGCCATTCGATTTCGGCGCTCGCTTCGGCATGGCCGAATTCCGTGATCGCGGGCCATTGCTGCAGCATCAGGAAGCCCTTGTCGTGTGCCCGTCCTGGTGCGCGCCGCTCCCAGAGCTCTTCGGTCATGAACGGCATGAACGGATGCAGCAGCTTCAGAGACTCGTCGATCACATAGCCGCACACGGCTCGCGTCTCCGTCTTGGCCGCGTCGTCCATGCCCATCAGCAAGGGCTTGATCAGTTCGAGATACCAGTCGCAAACCGTGTTCCAGATGAACTTGTAAAGTGCGCCCGCGGCGTCATTGAACCGGTACTCCTCGATGCCTTTCGAGACTTCGGCGATGCAGTCGGACAACTCGCTCAGGATCCACTGGTTCACCGGCAGTTCAGCCGAGCACGGATCAATCTCGCCCGGCGCGCCGCATTCGTTCATTTCGGCAAACCGGGCCGCGTTCCACAGCTTGGTCGCGAAGTTGCGGTTTCCTTCCACCACCTGTTTGGACAAGCGGATATTGCGGCCTTGTCCGGCCATCCGGCTCATCGCAAAGCGCAGCGCATCGGCACCGAATTCGTCGACCAGCTCCAGCGGGTCCATGGCATTGCCCTTGGACTTCGACATCTTCTGCCCCTTCTCGTCGAGAACGAGTGCATGGATGTAAACATCCTTGAACGGAGCTTCTCCCGTGAACTCGAGCGCCATCATCATCATCCGGGCGACCCAGAAGAAGATGATGTCAAACGCCGTCACCAGCGTCGCTGTCGGATAGAAGGTCTTCAGTCCCTCGGTATTCTCTGGCCAGCCCTGCGTCGAGAAGGGCCAGAGCGCGGAGGAGAACCAGGTGTCGAGAACGTCTTCATCCTGATAAATACGGATCGGTTCCTTGTCGCCCTGCAACAGGGGGCTGTCTTCAAGATCGGCAATCACGTCGTCCTTGGAAGCAAAAGCCTCCACAGGCCGCTTGCCGTACAACGCTTTCGCGGCCGCAATGGCTTCGGCCTCCGAAGCCGCGACAAAAACCTGCGGCGGCTCGGCGCCGGAGAAGTCATAGCTCTCCCCGCCGCCGGCCAGTTTGCGGGGACCATACCAGGCCGGAATCCGGTGGCCCCACCAGAGTTGCCGGCTTACGCACCAAGGCTGGATATTGTCCATCCAGTTGTAATAGGTCTTCGTCCAGTTCTCCGGCACGAAACGCGTGCGCCCGTCCTCGACCGCTGCACGCGCTGGTTTCGCCAGCGTTGCCGCGTCGACGTACCACTGGTCCGTCATCCACGGCTCGATCACGACGCCGGACCGGTCGCCGAACGGTTGTTCGATCTTCAGGTCCTCGATCCGCTCCAGCAACCCGGCGGCTTCGAATGCGGCAACCACCGCGTCGCGCGCCTTGAACCGGTCCAGCCCGCGCAACTCTACCGGAATGCCCGCCGCGTCAGCTTCAACTCCGTCGACGATGGCCGCTACAGCCGTCAGGATGTTCAGCGGCGCATGCCCCGCCCGCTTGCCCACTTCAAAGTCGTTGAAATCATGCGCCGGCGTGATCTTCACCGCGCCCGAACCCTTCTCCGGGTTCGCATACTCGTCTGCAACAATCGGAATCCGCCGCCCGACAATTGGCAGCACCACATGCTTGCCGACCAGCCCCGCATAGCGTTCGTCCTCCGGATGCAACGCCATCCCGGTATCGCCCAGCATAGTCTCGGGCCGCGACGTCGCGACTACAATATAGTCGCGCGCCTCGAACGTGACGTTGCCGTCTTCATCCTTGATCGGATGATCATACGTCACACCGTCCGCTAGCGGATAGCGCAGGTGCCAATAGTGCCCCGCCACTTCCCGCGTCTCGACCTCAAGATCGGAGATCGCCGTCTGGAAATGCGGGTCCCAGTTCACCAGCCGCTTATCGCGGTAGATCAGGCCCTTCCTGTGCAGATCGACGAAAACTTTCGTCACGGCCTTCGACAGGCCCTCGTCCATCGTGAACCGCTCGACCGACCAGTCGCACGACGCGCCCAGCCGTTTCAGTTGTCCTTTGATGGAGCCGCCGGACTCTTCCTTCCAAGCCCAGACGCGCTTCAGGAATGCCTCACGCCCCATCGTGCGCCGGTCCTGGTTGCCTTCCTTCGTCAGCTGGCGCTCAACCACCATCTGCGTCGCAATGCCCGCATGGTCCGTACCCGGTTGCCACAGCACGTTCTTGCCGCGCATCCGCTCGAACCGGAACAGTACATCCTGCAGCGTATTGTTGAGCGCATGACCCATGTGCAGCACGCCGGTCACGTTCGGCGGCGGGATCACGATCGAATAGGCCTGCGCGCTGGTATTCCCGGACGGGCGGAAACAGCCCGCTTCCTCCCAGGCCTGATAGATCCGGGCTTCGGCTTCGGCGGGGTCAAATCTCTGGTCAAGCATCGTCTGGCTGGGGTCCGGTAAAGGCACAAAAGAAAAGCGCGCCGGTGAAGGCGCGCCGTTCCCTATATCAAGTTTGGGAAATGAGGCTAGCGCGCCATGCGGGCGATACGCTGGACTTCGGCCTCTACCTTCTCCTCGACGATGCTCGCCAGATTGGCATCGAGCCAATCCTTGATCATTGGCTTCAGCATCTCCTTGACGAGGCCTTCGATCGTGTTGTCGCCGGAGATTTCCATCTTGGAGATCAGTTTGCCAAGGGCGCCAGCCGCGGCATCAGCCGTCTGATCGTCTGTGAGGGCGGTCTGGGCATAGCGGGCGCTGGTTTGCATGGGGGTCTCCGAAACGGGGGAAGAGGGGCGGGCAGGCGGTGTGCGGGTGATCGGCGTGACGGGCGGAGCAGGTTCCACAGGTGCCTGACCCGCAGCCTGCCGGGCGGAGCCCAGCATTTCCTCGAACGTGAATTCCGGACCGGTGAGCTTTACCGGCAAAGGCTGCGGTTCCGGTGCAAAGCCGTCATCGGCATCGAACATGCCCTGATCCGTCTCGTCCAGAATGGCGCCGACCGTGGCGTCCTCGATGTCCTCGTAATCGTTCACCGGCGGAGGCACTTCCCGCAGGGACGGCGCGACAGATGCGCCAGTCGTCTGGGCCGGTTCGTCATCCGAGATTATCTTGCGGATCGATGCGAGGATTTCCTCCATCGTCGGCTCTTTGTGTGCTTCGTTGGCCATCTTAGCCCCTCGTTACTGGAATCATTTCCCAGACCTGAACTCAGGCGTAGGCCGAATCCGGTTAACAACCCTTTGACAAAGTTAACGTGTTCGGGCCCGAAAGGCCAGATGTTCAGCCGATAGTGTCCAGCCCGCCGGTCGCCCTCAACAGCTGGTGTGCCGCCACATAGGCATCGCGCTCGGCGCCGACCAGCGCCAGCCGGGCTTCGAACAGCTGCTGCTCCTGGTCCAGCACATCAAGCGTCGTGCGCACGCCCACGGCCAGTTCTTCCTTGGCGCCCTCATAGGCAATCTCGGCCGCATCGACCTGCCGGCGCGAAGCCTCGATGGCCCGGATGGCCGCATCATAGCCATACCAGGACTGCGCCACCTGCGCCCGTACCTGCGTCTCGAAGGCATCGATCCGCCGACGCGCCTGTTCGCGCTGCAGCTTTGCCGAATTGACCTGTGCCTTCACCGCGCCGCCGGTGAACAGAGGGATCCGGCCTTGTGCAACGGCCGACACGCTGGTGTCGCGCTGGCCCGTATTGCCCCAGGTGTCCATCAATCCGGCGCTGCCGACCACGCTGATCAGCGGGCGGCCTTCGGCGATGGCGGCATCCACCCCGGCC
>JBGTKN010000280.1:0-5354 GCA_041744615.1 Hyphomonas sp.
TCTTTCTGCAGAACATCACCGGCTTTATGGTCGGCTCGAAGTACGAAGCCGGCGGCATCGCCAAGGACGGCGCAAAGATGGTCACCGCCGTCGCCACCGCCTCCGTGCCGAAGTTCACCGTCGTCACCGGTGGCAGCTACGGCGCCGGCAATTACGGAATGTGCGGCCGCGCCTATTCGCCCCGCTTCCTCTTCATGTGGCCGAATGCGCGGATCTCCGTCATGGGCGGCGAGCAGGCCGCCAGCGTCCTCGCCACGGTCAAACGCGACGGTATCGAGCGCAAGGGCGGCGAATGGAGCGCCGAGCAGGAGCAAAGCTTCAAGCAACCGATCCGCGACCTCTATGAAGCCGAGGGAAACCCTTACTACTCCACCGCCCGCCTCTGGGACGACGGCATCATCGACCCCGCTGACACCCGCCGCGTTCTCGGCCTCGCCATGTCGGCCGCCCTCAACGCGCCTTTCGGCGACCGCGGCTTCGGCCTGTTCCGGATGTAGTTCGTACAGAAACAAAAAAACCCCATGCCGATCTCCAGGCATGGGGCTTTTATTCAGGTCTGAAGTGGGGTTTCAGAGCCCAAATTCTTTCGTCTTGCCGACGTCAGGTGTCTTGCCGGTGACGTTGGCTTTGGCGATCTCAAACATGAAGCCGATCGACGACTTGTCCGATGCCCATACCGCCGCATCGTGTGGCTCGAACTTCAGCATCAGCATCTTCGGGTCCGTTTTGCCGCCTGGGTACCAGGCTTCGACAACCGGGTTCCAGAACTTGTCGATGATGGCAGGTTCATTGTGCGGCGTGAGCATACCTTTCACGCAGGCTTGGTAGTCCTGCTCGATATGGCAGAGGTGCACCGAGGCGGGCCGCGCAAGGATCGTGCTGCCGAGTTCGCTCGTATTATCCGAATAGAAGTAGATGACGCCGGCTTCGACATCGACTTGCGGCGCCATAGGCTGCATGTGCGCGTCCGGAACGGGCGAGCCGAGCATCACGCACCTCGCACCCTTGATCTCTTCGAGCAGCTGGCGCTGCGGGTTTTCGTCAAACTTCTTTAGGTTTGCCATGGAAAGTCTCCTGTGTTCTCGCCCGTCAACGCGCCACTCAGCCGCGCGTTCCTGCGCGGCAGGTTAAAATGCAGTAGGGCTGGGCCCGTCGCGGGTCGCAGCGAGCCTCTTTCGCGTCCCGGCGCACTTCACTAGACAGTTCCTTCCTTGCCGGACGCGCCCCCCTTGAATACCGCAGCCTCTAACCGATTTGACCTGATCCGCCTGGTGCTGGCCGCAGGCGTCTTCGCCTACCACGCGGTTGCGCTAGCGGCGGTCGATCCGTTCGGCCCGCTGGAACGCGCGCTGGCCGGTGTTGCCGAAGTGTCGATCGAGGGTTTCTTCATCGTCTCCGGCGCGCTCGTCGCGGGCTCCCTCGCGCGGGCCTCGGGCCTAGCAGACTATGTCGGCAAACGCGTCCGTCGACTGTACCCCGCCTACGCCGTGATCATTCTCATTCCGGCGGCCATCAGCTTCGCGCTGACGCAGGACGGGACAGGCGTCCTTCGCTATCTCGCGGCCAACCTGCCATTCCTGAATTTCCTCGAACCGAGACTTCCAGGCCTCTTCGCCGACAACCGCTTCACCGTAGTCAATGGCGCGCTCTGGACGCTGAAGGTCGAAGTGATGTTCTACCTTGTCCTACCGCTGATCCTCCCTGTGCTGACAAGCCTGCGCCGTCTCTGGTGGCTGGGCATCGTAGCTCTCTACGCTGCGGGGGAAGCCTGGGCCGTTCTGGTCCCGCGCGCCTTCGGCGAAAACCTCGGCCCGGAACTTGCCCGCCAGCTGCCAGGCCAGATAGCCTATTTCGCGATGGGTATCGCGGTCTGGAAACTGGAGCCTCTTCTGCGCCGCCATTGGGCAGTTTGCGCAATTCCGGGAACCGTGCTGCTCGCTGCATCACTGATCCACCCGACCCTTGAGCCGCTGCGCGCGCTCGGCCTCGCGGGCGTGATCGCCGGTTTCGCCTTTGCGCCCGGCCGGCCGCTCAGTCCGGCCCGTTTCGGTGACATTTCCTACGGCGTCTACATCACCCATTTCCCGATCTTGCAGGCGATGATCGCCGCAGGGCTCGTCACCACGCTGGACCTGGCCGGGTTTCTTGCCGTCGCAACGATTCTGGTCCTCGTTGCCAGTTTCGCTCTCTGGCACCTGGTTGAGAAACCCGCCTTGCGCCCGTCGAGCCACTACCGCAAGGTGGCGGCAAAAGAGACCGCCTGAGAGGAAATGCTGCCATGCGCGATTCCGAATATGACCTGATAAAATTCGATGCGACCCGCGCCGGGATCGCGATTGTCACACTGAACCGGCCCGATGTTCACAACGCCTTCAACGCGGAACTGATCGCCGAACTGACGGATGTCTTCGCGATGATTTCGGATCAGCCGTCGATCCGCATGATGATCCTGCGCGGTGAGGGGCCATCCTTCTCGGCCGGCGCAGATCTCGCCTGGATGAAGCGCGCCGCCACCCATACGCGCGAGGAAAACGAAGCCGACGCGGAGCGTCTGGCCGAGATGCTGCTGCGCCTCTACGAAATGCCGCAGATGACCCTCGCCCTGGTGCACGGCACGGCAATGGGCGGCGGCGCCGGTCTTGTCGCCGCCTGCGATGTGGCCATCGCGATGTCGACGGCCACCTTCCGCTTTTCCGAAGTCCGCCTCGGCCTGACCCCGGCCACCATCAGCCCCTTCGTAGTTGATGCCATCGGCCCGCGCTGGGCCCGCGCCCTGTTTGTCACGGCTGAATCTTTCGATGCCGCCTATGCGGAGAAGATTGGCCTTGTCCAGTATGTTGCTCAGACGTCGGATGAAATGGCGCAGCTCGAGGAGAACGTCGCCAAGCTGGTCTTCTCGGCCGCGCCAGGAGCGATTGGCGATGCCAAGAAGCTGGTGCGCGATGTCTCCGGCCGGCCGATTGACCGCGAGCTGGGCCACAAGATGGCCAAGCGCATCGCCGCGCGCCGTTCCTGTGCCGAAGGTAAGGAAGGTGTCGCAGCTTTCCTCGAAAAACGCCCGCCGAGCTGGAAGGCGTAGCGCCGGCCTATTGGCCTGGCGGCTCGCCCAGATCGATGCCCCAGCTGCCGAGCGTATCATAAACAGCCTTCACCGGGTTGATCCCCGTCAGGCTTTCGATCGTGTCCCTGAATATGTAAACAACCAGCGCCAGCATGATGAGGTAGATGATGAACTGCATCACCGATTTCAGCACGAACGCGCCCGCGCTGCCGACGATCATGCCGATTGCGCCCAGGATCAGCGCGCCCTGGATTGGCGGCATGCTCTCCGCAATGGCGTGATTGTAGCCAAGATAGGCGCCGATTCCGCCGCCGACGATTCCGGCGAGACCCGCCAGTTGAACACCCGAATTATAAGCCATCGGACTCCCCCGTTGCTTGGCGATGCTCCATGCTTACGCCATCCGGCCAGCCTGACAAAGCCTCAAAATCACCCCCGGCCCACCCCGGCCAGCGCCTTGTTTTGGCCCGCAAACCCAGCCATCCCGGTCCGCGATGATAGCACCCGCCTCTGCCTCCACGCGCCTGCGCGCCCGCCTTCACGCCGAGCGCGAAGCGCTCCGCGCCCGCTGGGTGACGGGCCCGTGGAGCCTCGGCCTGTTCGAGTTCATCAGCTTCGGCGTTAAGCAGGCTTGGGCCTGCGTCTTCGGCGGCGTCATGCTCGCGCTGCTCCTCACCACGCACTTGTTCTATCCGGAAAGCGCCGTCCTCTCGCGCTACGACTTTCTCGTCCTCGCCGCGCTCGCTCTGCAGGTCCTGCTCATCCTCTCCGGTCTCGAATCCTGGGCGGAGGCGCGCGTCATCCTCGTCTTCCACGTGGTCGGCACCATCATGGAGCTCTTCAAGACCGCCCATGGCAGCTGGATCTACCCGGAGGACAGCTACCTCCGCATCGGTGCCGTGCCGCTCTTCTCCGGCTTCATGTACGCCGCCGTCGGCTCCTACCTCGCCCGCGTTTGGCGCATCTTCGAGTTCCGGTTCGACCGTTTCCCTCCGCTCTGGCTGCAGGGCGTTCTGGCGACGGCCATTTACATCAACTTCTTCGCCCACCACTGGCTGCCCGATATCCGCCTTGGCCTCTTCGCCGCCACCGCCGTGCTCTACCTTCGTACCGTCGTCTGGTTCCGCCCAGACGAGGTCCACCGCCCCATGCCGCTGCTGGTCGGCTTTTTCCTCGTCGCCCTCTTCATCTGGTTTGCCGAAAATATCGCCACCTTCGCCCGGGCCTGGACCTATCCCGGCCAGGAAGACGGCTGGGAGATGGTGACTTTATCCAAGCTCGGATCATGGTATCTGCTGATGATCATCAGTTTCGTCCTGGTCGCCACCGTGCACCGGGGCAGACAAAACAGCTGAGCCTCTCAGGGTAGCAGCAGGGGTCCCAGAACGGCAATCCAGATACCAATTCCCGCGATGATGCCAATTGCTGTCCCCGCGAGCGCGGGCCAGCGTATGGCATTGCTCAGCCGCCGTGCCGCCCACGACCATAGCGCGAGCGTCAGCACGAGTTCGGCCACAAGCAGGGGCACGACCGGAAAATTCAGCATCTGAGCCGCCTTGAACTCATCAAAGTTCGGCTGCCCGGGCGCAATGCCCTGAAAGGCAGCAGCGGCCACGAAGTAGAGATAGACTGCGCCAACCGCGAACCGGATTGGCGCGGCAAACAGCGCCGTGAAAAACAGCGGATGTTCCGGCGACTTCCGCAGTGCAACAACGCAGGCTGCCATCAGCAGAATCGTGACAACCGGCCCCGCCAGAGCTTGCACACCGACACGGAACGCCGGAAACCCGCTCTCAGCCGCGCTGTCCGAAACAGACCCATAATGCAGGGCAATGTCCGGCGTGCCGAGCGCAAGACCTGCGAGGAAATGCCCCAGCTCGTGCAGTAGGATCGTGGCTGGCGCGGCGATTGCGCCCCACGCCGCAAAGACGAGCAAGGTCTTGAGGTTTCCGTGTGCCACCGGGCTGTCAGATGCCTGCATCAATGCTCCCCTGTCGGTCCGCAATACAGACATGAACCTCCCTTTGTGTCACGCAATACCGACCCGCGCCCCGCGCGCTCCGGCCGGCATTGGGAGATGATGTCTTTATCCCGGCCCGGATCATGGTATCTGCAGCTGATCATACGTTTCGTCCCCGTTGCCGCAGTGCACCGGGTCAGGGGAGGCCCCGTCCGTGAAAATCACCAAACTCCTCGTCGCGAATCGCGGTGAGATCGCCGTCCGGATCTTCCGTACCTGCAGCCGTCTCGGCATAGAAACGGTCGCGGTCTATTCCGATGCTGACCGCGCCGC
>JBGTKN010000281.1:0-7876 GCA_041744615.1 Hyphomonas sp.
CGATCTCATTGTCCTCGACATTAATCTTCCGGGGGAAGACGGTCTTTCCATCTGCAAGCGGATCAGCTCTGATACAGACATGGCAATCCTCATTCTTACCGCGCGCAGCGAGGATATTGACCGGATTATTGGTCTGGAGCTGGGCGCAGATGACTATCTGGGCAAGCCTTTCAATCCGCGCGAACTGACCGCGCGCGTCCGGGCTCTGCTGAGGCGCGTAAACCGGCTTCCTTCACCCGAGGCGCAGACAGGCCGACTTTCTGTTGCTGGCCTTACGATCGATTCTGCTGCGAGAACGGCGCGGCGAGGCGAGGATGTCTTGAAGCTCAGCGGCGCCGAGTTTGACCTTTTGCTCGTCCTTGCCGAGGCGGCGGGGCGGGTGCTTTCGCGCGACTTCCTGCTTGACCGGATCCATGGCCGGTCAAGTTCGGCCTTTGATCGCTCGATTGATGTTCTGGTCAGCCGCCTGCGAAAGAAAATCGATAGGCAAGGCCAACCCAGCCTGATTGAGGGAGTGCGCAATTCTGGCTACGTACTCCGGAAGGAGCCATGATTGGGGCGCCGCGCATTCGCATAATCCTGCTGGCGCTGACGCTGCTTGTAGCGATCCAGTTCGCTCTGGCCGTCTTTGCCTATCTGCGCTCGGAGCATGACGCGGAGGATGGTTTCCGCTTTCCGCTTCCTGCCCGCATTGCGGCGATGGTCGAGACTGTTGAACGTACGCCCCCTGAAGATCGCCCCGTGCTCCTGGACGCACTGGAAAGCGAGGACGTGACGGTCTGGTTGTCAGACGACAACGCCCTCGACATGCCGGGCGAGCAACGTGCGCAACTACCGTCAGCCGAGATGGCCGTTAGCTACTATCTCGACGCTTTGAGAGACCGCGATGTGCGCGCCTGGCTTGCGCCGGTTGAAGGTGAAGCGCTCAGAGCGCCTCGTTTCGAGCGCCTGCGTCTCTGGTCGCCCCACCCCATGCGGCTTGCGGTCAGGCTCAAGACGGGAGACTGGCTGGTCGTCGAGAGTAGCGGCAATCACGCCGAGACCATTCTCGGTACCCCCTCCGGTTTCTGGTCGGGCTTTCTGGGGGTTCTGGTGGCTGCCCTGGCAGTGGTAGCTCTTTGGCGAGGCATGGCGCCGCTTGAGCCGCTGGCGCGATCAGTTGAGCGCTTTGCGGCGCGTCCTAGTCCTGAGCCGGTCAAGCCCAGCGGGCCGCAGGAAACACGCCGGATAATCGAGGCAGTGAACCGCATGCAGGAGGATTTATCTGGCTTCATTGCCGAGCGTCAGGTCATGTTCGGTGCGCTCTCGCATGATCTGAGGACCTACCTCACTCGCCTAAAGCTGCGCATCGACCTGATACAGGAAGACGATGCGCGCGTCCGGGCAGAAGGCGATATCGATGCCATGAGCGAGATAATTGAGGACGCCCTGCTTCTGTCAAAACTTGATGGCGCGCCTATGGCTGATCTGGTGCCGATCGATATTGGATTACTGGTGTCCGAATTGGCCTCCGGCCGTGACTTGCCCGCGACACAGGTCCGTATTGATCCATCAGTAGACGGTGTATATGCGATGGGCGATCCGCTGACGCTCTTACGCGCACTCGAAAATCTCATTGAGAACGCTGAGGCTTATGGCAAGTCTGCAGAAATTGAAGTGACTTTGGACAACGAGGTCATCCGGCTGGACATCCTGGACCGCGGACCGGGGATCCGTCCGAGGGACCGCGAGCGCCTGCTAAAGCCGTTTGAGCGCGGAGACGCTGCGCGGTCGCAGGCAATTGCCGGCACCGGACTTGGCCTCGCGATAGCCCAGCGCGCGGCTGCACGCTGCGGCGGAAAACTTGAATTGCTGGATCGTCCCGGCGGAGGGCTGATTGCGAGACTAGAGTATCCGTTTTGATCAAGCCACTCTCGGAGACCATTCGCGGTCGTCCCGGATTAGCGCGTTTGCGAGGATGACCAGCTTTCGCATGATGGCGGTGATGGCAACTTTGGGCGGTTTGCCGCGCGCGGTGAACTCTTTGTATTTGTCTCTGAGGTCTGGATTGAACCGGGCGGCGACGAGTGCCGGCATGTAGAGTGCCTGGCGGACGTTTACCCGGCCGCCGGAGACGAAAGCTTTACCTACGCGCTTGCCTGACTGGCGGGTCATTGGCGCGGTGCCTGACAGAGCGGCCGCTTCCTGCGCCTCCAGAGTGCCAAGCTCAGGCATGTCGATCAGAAGGGCAAAGGCCGAACGAGCGGCAATGCCGGGGATCGAGACGAGGATAGCGAACTTACGGCGCAGGTCATCATCCGCATTGATCAGTGAGCGGATGGCTGCCTCGATCTCTTTCAAGTGGCTTTCAATGGAAGAAAGGCGCTGGCGGACATGTCGCTTCAGGAGCGACGAAGTCAGGTTCTTCTCGCGGTTCTTGGCGGCGGTGCGGTCCTTGACGAGGGCGGTCCTGGCGACGTGCAGGTCCTTGAGATCACTGATGATCTTCGACGGCGCTGCGCGAACGCCGGGCTCAACCAACGCGCCGAAGCGCGCCAGCATGCCCGCGTCCATGCGGTCGGTCTTGGCGAGCTGTCCGATCGCCTCGCCGAAGCGCTTGGCCTGACGCGGATTGACCTTGCAAAGTGGTAGTCCAGCCTCACCCATCGCGCGCTCGAAGGCGCGGTGATAAGGGCCCGTCGCCTCGAAAACGAGGCGGGCGACGGACTTGCCAGCGATCCATCTCAGGATCGCCTTGAAGCCTTTTGGCGTGTTCTCAAACTGGCGGTGATCGCCCGCCGGGTGAAGGTGGACGTCGAGAGTATCTTTCGAAACGTCAATGCCGATGGTAATCTCTGTCATCTTTCCTGCCTCTGCTTGTCATGCGGGCCTCAAAGCCCCTGTATCCGTTCAGGCCGATGGGAAAGACGAGGGCGATCAAACTCTAACTCGGAGCGTAAAACCTCCTGCCTCATGACGATCCGTCCCTCGCCGCCGTCTGGGAGCTGTCACTCCCGGCGGCGGTGCCAATATCTCCCAATCGGCAGGGAAAGTCATAAGACAAGCTTCAGGTCGTACGAGCCTGAGCATAGCGGTTACCATTATAATCGGCCCTTTCGTCGATGATTAAAGGCAACGGAAAAGAAGAGATGCCGTTCTTCCTGATACGCCAGCCCGCTGAGCGAATTTGCGCTGCCTGCAGCATTGGAGTGCGTACGCTGTTCGGCTCCCAATAAAATCGTGCAAATGTTTCGCGGGGTGCGACGGAAACGTCTTGCAAGGGCGTTATTGAACTCAAGACAATCGAGGTCATCCATGGTTCGCTTGCTGGTATCTATCATTTTGGTCACCGCCATGCTGGTGGGATGCGCCAGCGGTCAGTCCGGCCGCCGCGAGAGCGGGCGCCTTGCGGGCATCGAGGAGCGAACGATCGAGATCGGCGGCCGGACGCGCCATTTTCTGGTGCAGGATGCCAATGTGCGCTCAGGTGCTGCCATCGTGGTTGTTCTTCACGGCGGCAGCCAGAGCATGCGTGAAATCTTCGGTTCGCGTGCGGGCGCCTCGCGGACCTGGCGGGATATTGCGCGGGAAGAGGGTATCCTTCTCCTTGCGCCAAACGGAACGAACGCGCGAACGGGGGACGCGGCCGGCGACAACCAGAACTGGGCGGATGTGCGGGGTCTTACCGGAAACCGGGACGAAGATGTCCGCTTCATACTGGCGACAATCGACTGGGCGCTCAAGCGCTATAGCGCTGATCCGCGCCGTGTGTACGTTACCGGCGCGTCGAATGGCGGCCTGATGACTTACACCCTGCTTATGGATGCGCCGGACCGCTTCGCCGCCGGCGCTGCGTTCATTGCCAACCTGCCTGCCGCCAATGGCAATCTGAAGCAGCCAGACCTTCCAACGCCGATGTTGATCATGAACGGAACTGACGATCCGCTGATGCCTCACGGCGGAGGCGAGGGTACTTTCGATCGGGGCGAAGTGCGCAGCGCCCCGGCCACCGCTGCCTGGTGGGTTGAGGCAAACCGCGCCGCGCCGAAAGCTGTGCAGATCCGCCTGCCTGATCTGGACCCGGACGATGGCTGCAGCATCCGGGGCGAGCGCCATACCGCGTTGCCTGGAGGCGCTCCGGTTATTTTCTACACGGTGGAGGGCGGCGGTCATGCCGCTCCTACGCCTGAGCACACTCAAAAGCCCTCGCGTCTCGCTTCCCGGCTGCTTGGCCCCCTCTGCCGCGATGTCGACTCATCCCGTGTCGCCTGGGAGTTTATGAGCAGGCACCAACGCTGATCCATCATTTCCAGTGCTCGCCCGTTGGACAGCACCGCGGCAACTTAGGCCGCTGCATCAAAATACGGCCGGTCGCCAGCGATCGTGACGCGCTCCATGATCCGGATTGCGGGAAAATAGTCGCTGGCGGCGAAATGCTGGCACGCCCGATTATCCCAGAAAGCGAGCGAGCCGGGTGCCCAACGGAACCGGCATTGAATCTCCGGATCCCACGCCGTCAGGTAAAGCCGGTGGAGCAGCGCGTCACTCTCCTCACGGTTCATATCTCTGATATGGCTTGTGAAAGCGGTGTTTACATAAAGTATCCGCTCACCGGTTTCGGGATGCGTGCGCACTAAAGGGTGCTCCACCGGCGGAAACTTCTCGTGCAGCTGGGCAGCATTCGTATTGAGCCGACCGGCAAATACACGCGCGATGTCGTGAACAGCTACCCGACCGGTGATCCGCTCACGTGTTTCGTCGTCCAGTTTATCGTAGGCTAGCTTCATGTTCGCAAACAGCGTGTCGCCGCCGACTTCGGGCAGCTCGATCGCACGCAAGATGGAACCGAGCGACGGCGCCTCGCGCCAGGTCACATCGGAATGCCAGGCATTCTCCTTGCCGCGGCTGTTGGGGCCATGTGCGATCCGCAGCACTTCCTGGTGCGCCTGATCGCTCGGCGTGGCAGGATGGACTTCCAGCTCGCCGAACGCGCGGGCAAACGCAATATGATGCTCGCGGGTGATGGTTTGGTCTCGGAAGAATACCACCTGGTATTTGAGGAGCGCCGCACGCACGTCCTTAATAAGCTGTTCGTCGGGGTTACCGAGATCTGCGCCAATCAGTTCGGCCCCAATCGCGGGAGACATTGGCCGCGCCTCAAAACGGGCGAAAGCTTGACTTGCATATTGAACGGTCATGGTGCGCTCCCCAGTCATTGTTCCTGCCGTCCACGGCGCTTTTTGTTTTCTACCAGACGCGCGTGCAAAGATCTAAGCTTTCCGTATTGGCAGGGCGGTCAAATGACTGTCTTCGGCGATGTTCTGCCTGGCGCCTGATAGGCAGCCGAATGACACGATCGGTTTGACCCTGCCGGTCGCCTGAGATGACGCTCAGAGCCGAATTGGCCCTACTGCGTCATTCGCGTCTGTCCAAAAGTCGGTCGGCGAGCTATCGCTGATCCGAAATTCTTTGGGCAGGTTCGAAGCGAATGTTGAAAGGATGCTACAATGAAGAAATTTGCGATTTTGGTGTTTTGCGGCGTACTTCTTTATTCACAATTCGCTTCCGCTGCCCCCCTCCGAGTAACCTTGGTTCATAAAAGTGCCGACCCGAAGCGAGCAATGCAATCTGAAACCGAGATGAGCTGCAGCGATGCGTCGCTTCAATTGACGTGGGCCATCGTGCCTTCAGAAGCAGAAAGGTTTACTTCAGGTCGTTTTAATGGGGAATTGTTGGGTGATCAGGAGATTTCAATCTTAAATGAGTTGGTCACGTCAGAGCAGAAGCAGCTGGTAGGCATCAGCCATTTCGCTTGCGGTGAGACTGATGGCGGCCTTCCTTCAATCAAGGCACTCGTTGTTCACAGATATGATCATCAAGGAGGTCTTCGGATCTCAGACTCCCTCGTTGAGTTCAGTGCGGCGGGTATAGTGGTATTGGAGGCCCTATCTCACACGCCAGTTCAAATGTCCCACTGATCATTGAACAGATTAGTTATCCGCCTCCGTCAGTTTTCGGCGAGTCCGGTCTGGTTCGCTTGAGGCGGCCGAATGGCACGATTGGATTGACTCTGCCTGTCACCGACGATGGCGATCAGAGCTATCGTGGCCCTTTGCTGCCGGTTGCCGAGCAGCAATAGTTCGTCGCTCTTGACGCCAAATTGAAGCAAGGAAGTTAAGTGGATGCTTGAGTTTCGACGGGACGGCGGTCTTTGGATCGCAAGCGTGCGTTTACCTAGCTGGGCAGGCTTCCAAGCGCGACGTGGCGGATATGGTGCTTTGAGTTCAGACGATCCGTCAGACGGCTCTGTGGAGATAATGTTTGAATCCGATGAAAGTGACCTTGAGGTATGTGACGGCGATAAAGCGCTGATCCAGTGGTTCCTCGACAATGAAGCAGCGGTGGCACAGAGCGCAATGATTGGCCTGATTGCGGAATATCCCCGACTTCAGGAGCTGTACGACTACGAAGGTCAAGACCGCGAAAATCTAATGCCGGATGTTTCATCGACTGAAGACTTTCGTACACTTATCGGCCTTCAGTGCGTGCACATCCATGCTGTGCAAAAGAATGGTGTTCCATACATAGGGTTTGAGTTTGGGTGTGCTTGGGACAATGAGCACGGACTTGGAATTATGACGAACGGAACCCGAGTGGTTGAAGTGGGTGGAGCGGACACCGCGATCCTTTTCTGGATCGCAAAAAAGGATGCTGAGTAGAATACGTCGTGTCGCTGACCGCTTCCGGCGAACTCCCGCCGAGTGTCGGCCTGTCATCCCAATGGCCGGACACAGGTGACTCTGCCGCTGGCCCCACACGATGGCCGGAGCCAACCTGGCCGATTTCGACCGACCAGTGAGCCCAAGCTTTCCATTAACGGAACCTTGTAGCGGTCGAGTCGTTCTCAGGAGTGGCACTTTCACGCCAGACATGTCCATCCGAGGATCTAGGCATGGAACTTGAAACGACTGAACCGAAAGCCAATGCGCCGAAACCCGATGCCGCTCTCAGAAAGCTCGAAGTGTTTGTCGGCAAGTGGACGTCCGAGGGGCGCCAGCATGAAGGGGCCGTCGGACCGGCGGCAAAGATCATCGCCGCCGAAAGCTACGAATGGCTCAAGGGAGAATTCTTCCTCAACCACCGCTTCGACGGCCGTGTCGGCGAGGGAGTAGCTGCCTGCATCGAAATCATCGGATACGATCCGCAAGCAGACGTTTATCCTGTACACACCTTCTACAATACAGGCGTCGCAACCGAGTGGGAATACCGCGAACGCGATGGCGCATGGACGTTGACCGGCGGCTGGGAAATGGGCGGCAAGCCGATGCAGGTGCGCGCCACGTTGAAATTCAGCGATGGAGGCCAGACCATGACCGGAAAATGGGAGCACTCCGCCGACGGATCGAACTGGCAGACATTCTGGGACGTAAAGGCAACGAAGGCGCCCGCAAATGTTGCTCACTGACAAGACCGCAATCCTTTACGGCGCCGCCGGCCATATAGGCCGGGCCGTGGCTCAATCCTTCGCACGCGAAGGCGCACGCCTCTTTCTGGTGGGACGCGACCGTGAACCGCTTGAGGGCTTCGCCGATGAATTGCAGCGTTTTGGCGGCCGGCCGGAGATCGCTGAGGTCGATGCGCTCGACGCAAAGGCCGTAGAGGAGCACTTCGCCACGACGACTGAAAAAGCCGGTGGAGTCGATATCTCGTTTAACATGATTGCGCTGCAAGATGTGCAGGGGCTTGAGCTGACGGAAATGTCGCTTGAAGACTATATGCGCCCGATCGACATTGCGGCGCGCACGCAGTTCATCACCGCGACCGCCGCTGCTCGGCACATGACCGCGCGCGGCCGCGGCGTGATCATGGCGATCACCGCAACCCCGTCCCGGCTCGC